>VGYZ01000002.1 GCA_016872795.1 Planctomycetota bacterium | reverse complement strand
CGCGGGGTGCGAGAGGTCGAGTGCGGCGGCGTGCAGCTCGATGGCGCCGTCTCCGACCGCCGGGATGTCGGCCTGCGCGGCCACGGTGCCCCCGGCGACCCAGTGCCCGACGAGCGGAACGACGCGACCGCGAGCGCCCGCGCGCGGCGCATCCTCGGGCTCCGCTCCCAGCGAGAGCTCGCCCTCGAGCAGGACGCGTCCGCGCAGCTCGTTGATGCGCACGCGGAAGGCCTCGGGCTGCACCTCGACGCCCAAGCGCGGCTCGACCTCGGCGCGCCATGTCCTGCGGCCGCCATAGGCGCCGATCCCGGCCATGCGGAAACGCGCGTCCGCGCGACCCGTCGCGTTGAGCGAGCCGAGCACGGACTCGACCTCGGGCAGTTCCTGCGCCAGCGCCGTGCGATCGTTGCCGCGCAGTCCGATGCCGCGCGCATCGACCTCGATCACTTCGAGGCTGCGCGGCGCGTCCGCGGGGCTCGGCAGGTCCTGTAGGCGGCCGCGCACGAAGACCTCGGCGCCCTGCAGCGAGCGCGCCTCGAGGTCGAGCGTCGTCGCCGCCAGCCGCCGCGGATCCCAAGTGAACTCGATCCGTCCGAGGACTTCGACCAGCGGCAGCGGCAGGCCGTCCCAGCGCGCGCTGACATCCTCGAGTTCGACCACGAGGTGGCAGCTTTGCGCGGCCGCCCCTTGCATGTGCAGGCGCGTCACCACGGAGGCGTGGCCGCCGGAGGGAGAAAACGAGGGGAAAATGAAGCCGGTGCCGGAGAGACCGTGCAGTCCCTGCTCCAGCGCAGGACCGACCGGAATGCCGTGGCCGCCCACGCGCAGGTCGAGCCACGCGGGAGCGTCGCTCGCGAGGTCGAGCTGCACGAGGCCGTCCGCGAAGCCCGGCTGAGAGTCGCGCGTGCCGCCGGAGTGCGCGCCGAGCACGCCGACGATGCCCAGACGCGAGGGGCGTGCGAGCGCCGCATCGTGCAAGGCGAGCAGGCGCCCTTGCGTGCGCTCGACGCGCATGGGGAAGCCCTCGCGCAGGCTCTCGGAGTCCAGCACCCCCGCATAGCACAGGCTCACGGTGCCGCCGAGGTCGATATCGACGACGACCTCCGGGCTCAGAGCCGCCGTGGAGAGAGCGATCGAGCTCGCCCGCGGCCAGCGTGCACCCACGAGCGCGTCGACGGTGCCGATCGGATCGGTGATCCGCCACAGCTCCTCGAGCTCGTCGCCGTAGCCCGTCGCTCGCGCGAGCTCGCGCGTCAGCGGCACGCTCGGTGCGTGCAGCCACGCGCGCGCGGAGTGTTGCGCGCCTGCGTTGGCTCCGAACTGCGCCCACAGGTTCGCCTCGTGACCGTCCCAGCGCGCCGCGATGTGCGCGGTGGAACGCCATGACGCGGGCTCGAGCAGACCTGCGAGGTTCGGCGCAGCGCACAGCGCCTCGACATCGCCGCGCACATCGACGAGCGGCACCGGCGAGGTCGGCAGCGCGAGCGAGCCGTCGGCGACGCGCAGGCGCAGGCGACCGGACGAGGGCGCGCTTTCGTCGAGCGCGAAGCGCGCCTCGAGCTCGATCGACAGCCGCGCGCTCGGCTTCCACGCGCGCACGGGCCCGGCCGGGGAAGCGGGGGGAATCGCGCTGGAGTCGACGGGCACGCCCTCGCAGGACGCGGCCAGCCGGATGCGGCCGTGCGCGTCGCGTTCGCCCGAGAGAAACACCTGCGCCTCGCTCGCGGCCTCGGAGTCGGCGAAGGCCGGTTGAATCCGGCCCTCGATGCGCGGCACGCCATCGGCGGCGGCGCGGAAGAGCAGGTCGACATCGCCCAGCGCGAGCCGTCCCCAGTCGGGATGCAGCCAGTCGCAGCGCACGCGCTCGATGACGAGCGCCGGGACATGCGGCGTGGCACTCTCGTCGCCCGAGCCAGCGCTCGAGCGGCGCGCGAGCGCGGATTCCCAGCGCTCGAGCAGCTCGCTGGAGAGTTCGACGCGTCCACCGCGCACATCGATGCGTGCGGGACGCAGGTTGCCGTCGGCGAGCTCGAGCGCGATCTCGACCTCGCGCAGCACGAACGGCTGCGCGTTCCCCGCCAGCGTCACGCCGTGCAGCGTCAGGCTGGGGCCGAACCAGTCGAGTTCGGCCGCCTCGATCTCGAGTTCGAGGCCGAGCTCCGCGGCGAGCGCGCGGCGCACCTCGTCGCGCAGTCCGCCAGAGCGCTCGAAGCGGTAGAGCAGCGCCGCGCTCCCGAGCGCCGCGAGCGAGGTCGCGAAGCCGGTCCAACGCAGCGCCGTGGCGACTCGCGAGCTCACGTGCGCTCGTGCGGGACGAGCTCGTGCGCGCCGTTGCGCGGCAGGACCGGTGCGCTCGCGCGGGGCACGAGCATCGTCGGCGGCAGCTCCGCGAGTTCCTCGCCGCCCTTGTAGATGCGTTCGACGCGCTTGCCGACGGCGCACGAGAGCTCGTAGGCGATCGTGCCGACCTGCTGGGCGAGATCCTCGAGCGTGATGCGCTCCGAGCCCTGTTCTCCGACGAGCGTCACGCGGTCACCGACGCTCACGCCGGGGATCTGCCCGACATCGATCGAGGTGTAGTCCATCGAGACCCGTCCGACGATCGGCGCGCGTCGGCCGCGCACGAGCACCTGGCCGCGGTTCCCAAGGCGCCAAGCGAGTCCGTCGTTGTAGCCGATTGGCAAGGTCGCGATGCGCGTCGGCGCCGGCGCGGTCCATGTGCCGCTGTAGCCGATTCTGGCGCCGGCGGGCACATCCTTGAGGAAGATGATCTGGCTGTGCAGGCTCATCACGGGCCGCAGCGACTCGGCGCTGCGCATCGAGCCGGGCAGCACGCCGTAGGCGCTGATGCCCGGTCGCACGCAGTCGTACTGGGGCTGGATGCCGCTGAACACGCACGACGAGTTCGCGGCGTGCACCCAGCCGCGCAGCAGCCCGCGCGCGCGCGCGCGCGTGAGCACATCCTCGAACACGCGCAGCTGTCCGAGCGTGAACTCGTCGTTCATGCCGTCGGAGGCCGCCATGTGCGTCATCACGCCCGCGAGCTCGAGGTTCGGTGAGGCGTGCACGAGCTCGAGCAACTCGAGCGCCTTGCTCGGCAGCACGCCGAGTCGGCCGAGGCCCGTGTCGATCTTGAGGTGCACCCGCGCGCGCTCGCCGAGGCGAGCGGCGAGCTCGTCGAGCGAGCGCGCGCGATCGCTCGAGTGCAGACCGATCTCGATGCCGTGGCGCAGCGCCGCGCTCGCTTCCTCGTCGACGATCGTGCCGAGCACGAGGATGCGCGCGCGCACGCCCGACTTGCGCAGCTCGAGCGCCTCGCCCGAAGTACCGACGCCGAAGGCGCTCACGCCCGAGCGCAACGCATGGTGCGCGATCGCGACGGCGCCGTGCCCGTAGGCATCCGCCTTGACGACGAGCATCACGCGCACGCGCGGCTCGAGGCGCGCGCGGATCTCGGACAGGTTGTGGGTGAGGGCGTCGAGGTCGATCTCTGCCCAAGCTCGGTAGGCGTCCACGCGCGCCCGAAGATCCCACTCGAGCGCGCGGATTTCAACGCCGCTGCGAGCGCATTGCGAACGGTCGCAGGTAGAGCGGCTCGACGCTGCCGAGCGCTCCGCGCGCCGCGCGCGCGCGGCCGAGCTCGAGCAAGGCCGCCGCCGTCGGCGTCGCCGAACGCACGCAGTGGGGGCGGGCTGGGCTGGCGAGCGCCGCGGCCGCGAGCGCGGCGTCGTCGGCGAGCACCACGGTCGTTCCCAGCGTCGCCGTCGCGAGCTCGCCCGCCCTGGTCACCTCGGGGGCGAGCAGCACCTCGAGCTGCTGCTCGGTGCGCCGGTAGCGAGCCACATAGAGCTCACCGGCGCGGGCGTCTTGCAGCACCAGACCCTCCTCTCCGGGCCGCAGCTGCTCGTAGGCGGCGGCTTCGAACGACGGCACCCCGCACAGGCGCGCGCCGCTCGCTCGCGCGAGGCCGAGGGCGATGGCGGCGCCGACCCGCAGCCCGGTGTAGCTGCCGGGGCCGGTCCCCACGACGATCAGCGCGAGTTCTCGCGGGCTCGCGCCCAGCTCCCCGAGCATGCGTTCGAGCGCCGGCAGCAAGTCCGCGGCGTGGGCTCGTGCAGCCGCGAGCGTCTGGACGAGGGTCCGAGGCCCCCGCGCGACGGCCAGCGCCGGAGTGCGGGTCGAGGTCTCGAGCGCGAGGACCAGACCGCGGTCGGCGGCGGCGCCGCTCACGCGCCGAGCTCGGTCGCGAGCAGCTTCGCGAGCCCTTGAGCGTGGGACTGGATGGTCGCGTGCTCCGGCCCTTCGACCATCACGCGCGCGATCGGCTCGGTGCCCGAGTAGCGCAGCAGCACGCGCCCGTCGTCGCCGAGCTCGCGCTCGATCGAGTTCACGGCCGCCACGATCGAGGGAATCCCCGACAGCGACGGCTTGCGCGCCACGCGCACATTGACGAGCACTTGCGGGAAGGCCCGATAGGCGCCGGCGAGCTCCGAGAGCGGCTTGCCGGTCGCGACCATGGCGCGCAGCACGCGCAGGGCGGTGTAGATGCCGTCGCCGATCAGGTAGTTGTCGCGCCCGAACACGATGTGGCCCGACTGCTCGCCGCCGAGCGGGAGTTTCTCGCGCTCGAGGGCCTCGACCACATGCCGGTCGCCGACGCCGACCGAGAGCACCGTCACGCCGACATCGCGCAGGGCGCGCTGCAGGCCCTTGTTGCTCATCACCGTCGCCACCACGCGCTTGTCCTTCCAGCGCGGGCCCTCGTGACGTCCGCAGATGGTCAGGATCGCGTCGCCGTCGACCAGCGCGCCGCGCTCGTCGACGAGCAGGCAGCGGTCGCCGTCGCCGTCGAGCGCGATGCCGACCTGAGCACCCAGACGCCGCACCTCGGCTTGCAGGGCCTCGGGATGCGTCGAGCCGCAGCCGTGGTTGATGTTCTCGCCGTCGGGCTCCGCGTGCAGCGCGATCGTGCGCGCGCCGAGGCGACCGAAGACGCGCGGGGCAACGCGGCTCGAGCCGCCGTGGGAGCAATCGACCACGACCGACCCTCCCGCGAGCGAGAGACCCGCGCCCGCCTTGTCGACGAGGTAGGTGAGGTAGCTCTGTTCGATCTGCGGGTCGAGCAGCGGCGGCGCACCCGTGCCGCTCGCGCGCGTGTCGGCGTGGAGCCGCGCTTCGATCGCCAGCTCCTCTTCGTCGGAGAGCTTGCGACCGCTCGGCCCGAACAGCTTGACGCCGTTGTCCTCGGCCGGATTGTGGGACGCGGAGATCATGCCGCCGAGGTCGAACTCGCGCAGGCGCGTGAGCAGGGCGAGGCCGGGCGTGCTGATCAGCCCAGCGCTGGTGACGGCGTAGCCGCACTCGGAGAGTCCGCGCGCGAGCGCCGCCTCGAGCTCCGGACCCGAGCGTCGACCGTCGTGGCCAACGAGCGCCGCGGGACGCGACTTGCTGCCGCCGAGCACGACACCGGCGTGGCGACCGAGCGCCGAGACGCAGCCGACGCTGAGCCAGCCTTCGCCCGCCTTGCCGCGGACGCCGTCGGTTCCAAAGATGCGCGTTCCTGTCACGGTGCGTTCCTCGCGCACGATTGTGCCGATCAGGAGGCGCGAGGGAAAGCGGCGCGGCGCCGGGAGCCTGCGTCCGAGCACGCGCGCCGCGTGCGAGCGTGTCGGAGCGCGAGCGAACGCGGCGGTCGCTCGCCTGCGTGCGGGGGTCAGGCCGGCGAGAGTCCGGGCGAGCTGGGCAGGTCGCCGAACTTGCCGTTGCCCGCCACCTTCGGTGGGCCCTTGCGATCCGGAATGCCGACCGGTGCCGTGGGCGGCGGACCGCTGGGGCGCAGGCTCTCGACCGTCTCGCCGCGCACGAGGCGCGCGATCTCGTCGCCGTTGAGCGTCTCGTGCAGCAGCAGAGCCTGCGTGATGCGCTCGATCTCGTCGCGATTGTCGGTCACGATCGCGAGCGCGCGCTGGTGAGCCTCCGTGAGCAGGCGCCGCACTTCCTCGTCGATCTCGCGCGCCGTGGTCTCGCTGTGGTCGCGGCTGCGGCCGAGCTCGGTTCCGAGGAACTCCGAGCCTTGGCGCTCGGCGTAGTTGATCGGCCCGATCTTCTCGCTCATCCCGAACTCGGTGACCATGGCCTTGGCCATCTCCGTGGCGCGCTTGATGTCGTCGAAGGCGCCGGCGGAGATGTCGCCGCAGAAGACCTCTTCGGCGGCGCGGCCACCGAAGGCCAGCGCGAGCTGGCCGAGCATGCGCTTCTTCTGCATGTGGTAGCTCTCCTTTTCGGGCATGATCCAGGTCACGCCGAGCGAGCGCCCGCGCGGCACGATCGAGACCTTGTGGGGATCGTCGATCTCCGGGATCGTCGCCGCTACGACCGTGTGACCGGCCTCGTGGTAGGCGGTGATCTTCTTGTCCTCGAGCTCCACCTTGCGCGACTTCTTCTGGCGGCCGTAGCGCACCTTCTCGCGGGCCTCGTCGAGCTCCTCGAGCGTGATGGCCTCCTTCTTCGAGAGCACGGCGCGGATGGCGGCCTCGTTGACGATCGCGGCGAGGTCGGCGCCGGAGTAGCCGGGCGTCAGCTTGGCGATCGTGGTCGGAACCGCGTCCGGCGCGGTCTTCACCTTCTTCAGGTGCACCCGCAGGATCTCTTCGCGGCCCTCGAAGTCGGGCAGCTCGATCGTCACCTCGCGGTCGAAGCGGCCCGGGCGCAGGAGCGCGGGGTCGAGCACATCGGGGCGGTTGGTGGCGGCGATGACGATGATGCCCTCGTCGGTGCCGAAGCCATCCATCTCGACGAGGATCGCGTTGAGCGTCTGCTCGCGCTCGTCGTGGCCGCCGCCCATGCCGCTGCCGCGACGGCGACCGACGGCGTCGATCTCGTCGAGGAAGATGATGCAGGGCGAGTTCTCGCGGGCCTGCTTGAACAGGTCGCGCACGCGGCTCGCGCCGACGCCGACGAACATCTCGACGAAGTCCGAGCCCGAGATCGAGAAGAACGGCACCTCGGCCTCGCCGGCGATGGCCTTGGCGAGCAGCGTCTTGCCGCAGCCGGGAGGGCCGACGAGCAGCACGCCGCGCGGGATGCGGCCGCCGATGCGCGTGAAGCGCGAGGGGTTCTTCAGGAACTCGACCACCTCGCGCACCTCGTCCTTGGCCTCGCAGGCCCCGGCCACATCCTCGAAGGTGATGTTGGTGCGGTTTTCCTTGGTGTAGAGCTGGGCGCGCGAGCGACCGAAGCCCATCACGCCGCCGGCGCCCGACTGGGCGCGCATCTGGCGCATGAACAGCACGATCACCACGAAGCCGAGGATCCACGGCGCCCAGAAGAGCAGGAACTGCTGGAACACCCCGGCACCTTGGGCGTAGCTCGTGCCACCGCGCTCGGAGAGGTCGAAGTCGTGCCGCTCGTAGTCCGTGCCCGCCTGCTTGAGCCGCTCGATCACGGCCGCGAGGCCGGGACCGCCGCTCTCGAAATGGACGCGCAGGTCGAGGGTCGACGAGCCCTCCTTGGGTTGCGGCAGGCTGGCGTCGGCCTTGCGCGACAGCACGCGCACATAGAGCTCCTCGCCGATCTCGAACACCGGCGGCTCGTCGCTCGGCGGACGCTGCTCGCCCTTTTGGACGCGCTTGATGGTGCGCAGCTTGCGCACGAGCTCGGGCTGGTACTCGCCGGACGCGAGGGCGGCGTCGAGGGACGCGGCGGAGATCGTGGCCGTCTCGGGCGCGGCCTTGAGCTGCTGGTAGCGCGAGGCGAGCCCGCCCTCGCGGTCGAGTCCCGACACCGCCGCCTCGTACTGGCGGCCATCGGCGCGCATGCGGCCGGCGACATGGGTCGGATTGATCTCCAGCGTGTCGATGTCCCCCCGGTAGAGGTGGTACTCGAACTGGTCCTTCGTCAGGGACAGGGTGTTGGCGGCGTTGTGGCGCCCGAGCGTGATCAGGATCGCCACCAGCACCGTCAGGAAGAGCAGGAAGGCGCCGAACGAGCGGCTCTTCTTCTGCTTGTCCTCAGGATCGTTCTTTTCGCTCATCGTGTTCCACTATCGGCGCGCTTCGCGCCCCTCTGAAGCAACTCTCAGTACGCGGGGCCGGCTCGGCGAACGCACGGGGCGCATCCTAATCCAGCCCGAGCGGTGCCTAGAGGGGCCAATTCTGCGCGCAAGTGCACTTTTGGGCCCCATCCGGCGCCAAGGAAGCCCTCAGGGGGCCCCCCAGGCGAGGTCGGCGAACAGGTCGATCACGACGCGGTCGGCGATGTTGCGCAGGGCGCGTGCGCGGGCAGCGGCCTCGCCGCCCGAGTCGCTGAGGGCGTAGCCGCGTTCGTCCTGCACCTCGATGCGGCGCAGGACCTCGAACTCGCCGGTGTCCGCGTTCCGGCGCTCGAGGCGCGCCTCGACCGTGATGCGCACGCCGGTCTCGAGCAGGGAGTTGTCCGCGCTGCGGATGCCGTTGCGCCGGCGGAAGTCGAGCATCCGGCCGTCGATGCGGTAGTGGGCGCGGTCGGGCGCCACGAGCGGCGCCCGCACGATGCGCTGGACGGAGTCCGTGAGCGGCAGGTGGAAGTCGCGGTCGAGGTCGCGCTCCTTGGAGACATTTTCGAAGAACGCCACGCCGACCGAGGATCCGACCGGCGGTGTGTAGCCGGTGCGGTAGCCGCAGGCACTCGCCAGCAGGGCGACGAGCAGCGCGGCGAGCAGGGGCGCGCGCGAGCAGCGACGATCGATCATGGCTTGCGCTCCTGCGCCTGGGCCTCGGAGCGCGCCTCGGCCTCGCGCGCGCGCTCGAGCGCGTCGCGCAGTTCCTCGTCGTCGGGTGCGAAGGCGTCATCGCGCGGACGGCGTTCGCCCGGCAGGGTCGACACGTCGGGAAGCTCCACCAGCAGCGCCTCCGCCGCGGCGACGAGCTCGGTCGAACCGCTCTGGCGAGCCACATCGCGGGCGCGCAGGGCATGGAAGCGCGCGCCGAAGGGCTGGTCGATCTTCTGGTAGAAGCGCGCGATGCCGAAGTCGGACTGCACGAGCCGCTCTAGGCAGTCCGCGAGGTCGAGGCGCACATCCGCTTCTTGGCTCTGCCCCGCGTGAACCGAGAGCCAATGCTCGAGTTCCGCGCGCGCGCGCAGCAGGTCCTTGCGGTCGTACTCGGGGCTCTCGATCCACGCCAGTCGCAGGTGGGGGATGCGCGCTTGGCTCAGCGGGGCGAGCGGACTGTCGATGTGCGAGACGACGAGCTCCTCGTGGCGCTGGATCGCAAGGCCCCACTGCTGGTCTTTCTCGTAGGCGCCCGCGAGCTCGTAGAAGGCCTCGTCCACGCGCCGCTCGCCGGGGTAGTTGAGCACCACGAACTCGAGCACCTGCACGCCGTCGTCGCGGTCGGTCCACAGCCACCAGCCACCGTCGGAGCGCACCAGCGCCACGCCGGCGTCGATCAGCAGCGCGCTCGCCTCGACGCGCCCGTGGTGGCGCGGAAAGGCGGTCTCGAGGTCCTCGAGCTCCTTGAGCGCTTTCAGCGGCGCATCGTCGGCGACGCGGTAGCGCGCGATGGCGAGCGAAAGCTCGACGGCCAGCTGGCGCGGCAACTCCTTGGGATCGAGGTCGTCGAAATCATCGGGGTCGCCGCCCGCCGCCACGAGCTCCTCGACGCGGCGCGTCGCGCAGGTCTCCGCGAGGCGCTCGAGCTCATCGCGCACTTCGACGGACAGTCCGAGCACCTCGCGCGCTGCGCGCACGCGCTCGTAGGCCTCGCGCGAGCGACCCGCGGCCAGATCCGCGCGTGCGAGCTCGAGCGCCTCGGGCACTTCGAGCGGTTCCGTGATCCGGTAGCTCGACCAGATCGGAGTGCTCGCGCAGGCCGCCGCGAGCGCGCAGGCGAGGAGCGGAGCTGCTTGGCGGACATTCATGGCCGGGCGTTGCGGTTGGGAGCGGAGAGGAAGCGGCGGTAGCTCGCCGGGCGACTTTCGAGGTGCACTTCGAGGAAGCGCGCGACGAAGTCGCGCACGCGCTCGAGCTCGTCGGAGTCGAGGGCGAGCGCGGACACGCGCCGCGCGAGGATCTCGTCCGCGCGCTCGAGCACGGCGGCGGGCAGCGTGCCGACGCGCCGACCCGCGGCGCGGGCCGCGCTGGTGCAGGCGGAGCACAGGCGCCCACCGCTGCCGGCCGAGAAGGCCACGCGGGCCGCTGGACCGGGCTCGAGCGGCGGCGCAGCGCCTCCGCACGACGCGCAGGCCGCGAGCGCCGGCGCGAGGCCGAGATTGTGGAGCAACCCGAGCTCGAACTCAACCAGCGCCGCGGCGGGCGGCACGCCGCGGGCGAGGGCATCGAGCCCCGTCGCGAGCAGGTCGAACAGCTCGGGGTTGGCGTGTCCTTCGTGGGCGCCGAACGCGGCGAGCTCGAGCAGGGTGGTGCCGGCGCGGAAGGCCTCGAGGTCGCTGGCGATGCGCGCGCGGCGCGTCTCGATCTCGCCCGCCGCGAGCAGCGACAGCTCGCGCCCCGGCGTGGCGTTCCACTCGAGCTCCAGCGTGTCGAACAGGTCGAGCGCCGCGTAGAAGCGCGATGTGGGGCGGTAGGCGCCCTTGGCCAGCAGGTGCACTCGGCCGTGGGTGCGCGAGAGCGCGTGGCAGACGAGCGAGGACTCTCCGTAGGGAAAGCGCCGCAGGAGCAGCGCGCGGTCGCGCACGACGGGCACGTGTCAGCGCGCCTCGTCGGCGGCGAGCTTGCGCACGCGCAGCTTGAGCACGCGTCGATCGCTCGCCTCGAGCACGCTGAACTCGACGCCCGCGCGCTCGAAGCTCTCGCCGCGCTGTGGAAAACGGCCGAGCTCCGCGAGCACATAGCCGCCGAGCGTCTCGAAGTCGGCCTGCTCGGGCAGCTCGAGGTCGAACTGCTCGTTGACCTCGCTCACATGCAGGCTGGCGTCGAGCTCGACCGCGCCGTCCGCGAGGCGCCGCACCTGCGCCGGAGCGTCCTCGTCGTACTCGTCGGGGATCTCGCCGACGAGCTCGCTCACGATGTCGCCGATCGAGATCAGGCCGGCCGTGCCGCCGTACTCGTCGACGACCACGGCGAGCTCCGTGCGCTGGCGGCGCATTTCGGCGAGCAGCCCGCGCGCCTTGGTGGTCTCGGGGACGAGCATCGGCGTGTGCAGCAGAGCGCGGAAGTCGGCGCTCTCGAGCGAGCCGACGGAAATCGCCTGCACCACATCGCGCGCGGTGAGCGTTCCGATCACGCGGTCGACGCTGCCTTGGTAGACGGGGAGGCGGCTGTGGCCCGACTCCGCGAGCAAGCGCGCGGCGGACGCTAGGCCTTCGTCGAAGTCGGCGGCTACGATGCGCGTGCGCGGCGTCATCAGCGACGCAGCGTCGATCTCGCGCAGCTCCATCACCTTGCCGATCATCTGCTTCTCCGAGTCGTCGAGGCGACCGGAGATGTCCGCGTCCTCGATCACCTCGCGCAGTCCCGCGACGATCTGGCGCGTGGACTCGGGGTTGTCGTGGACGCCGAACAGCCGCAGCAGCCCGCGGCGCACTGCCTCCAGCCCGGTCGTCAACAACTCGAGCGGCAGCTGGAACAGGCGGAACGGTCGCAGCCCCGAGCGCACCAGCCGGTCGCCGATGCGCAACGCCAGACTGCGCGGCAGCGCGTCGGTCGCAAACCACAGCACCGGCACGCAGGCGAGCGTGCCGATCGCGAGCGCGCTCCAAGGGCCGTGGCCCCGCTCGTACACCAGCCGCACGACGCAGGCCGAGCAGACGAGCGTGCACACAAGTTCGAGGATCGCCGCACTGGTGGTGAGGCGGTCGGCTCGCCGCAGGAGGCTCTCGACGGCGCTGCGGGCCCCCCCCGCGGGAAGGCCCTCGAGCACGCGCTCCGGGGTGGACTGCGCGATCGAACGGCGCAGCAGGGCGAACAGCGTGGCGAGGAGCAGCGCGGCGAGGCCGACTTCGACGCCCGCGAGGTCGACTTCGAGGGCAGGGGGCTGCGGCGCGGCGAGGTCGAGGGCGGAGCGGGCGGGGACGGGGGGCACGATCGGCATGGGGGACGGGTCGAGCGCCGTGAGGGGAACGGAGTATAGGGGCGCGGGCGGCCCGGCCGCGCTCGGGTGGCGGGCGGGTTGCTACGAAATCGGAACGCTGGCAGACCGGGCCACCCGGTCGCGCGCCTACGGCAGTCGCGACATATCGTTCTAAGTCATTGTTACTAAGTGATTTATGGTGAATGGCACGGCTCGCTTTCGGAGTTGGCATGCAAGCTGCCTCAGGGACCGGCATGCCGACCACATCGCCCGCCGTGTCGCTGCGCTGCGCTCTCGAGCTCCGTGCCCGAGGCGTGAGCTTGGAGTGTTCGCCTCGCGAGAGCGAGGCCGAGCGCGACGAGCGTGTCGACACGGCGCTGATGGAGCTGTTCTGGGAGCGGGGCTCCAAGTCGGCCTTGGACGATCTCTACGAGCACTCCAGAGCGCGCGTCCTCGACTGGCTGCACTGGCGCGTGCGGGGGGCGGGGTCGCGCCTCGACCCGCTCGCGCTGCTGCAAGACACATTCGTGAATGTGTTCCTGTACGCGCAGAGCTACCAGCCCGGGAAGCGCGGCGGCTTCCGCGCCTGGGTGCGCACGATCGCGGCCAATGTGGTGCGGCGCGCGCAGTTCCGGGCTGACGCGCGCTGGCTCAGCATGGACGCGGAGGGCGCGCCGGAGCTCGCCGACGGGGGGCTCGGACCCGCGCGAGGGGCCGCCGATGTCGAGGAGGCCGAGGAGCTGCGTTCGATGTGGAGCCTGTTCCTCGCGCACTACCTGCAGGCCTACGCGACCTTGAGAGCCCGCGATCGGCGCGCGCTCGAGCTCGTCGAGCTCGAGGGGCGCAGCTACGCCGAGACCGCCGCAGAGCTCGGCGTCGGCGGCTCCAACATGAAGATGATCATGCTCCGCGCGCGCCAACGCCTGTGCACGGCGCTGCGGCTGTCCTTGGGACTCGAACCGGCCCTGCAGAGGGTGCGTGAGAGTGCGTAGCATGGGCGCGGCGAGGAGCAGCTCCTCGCCGCCCCACGCGATGACGCTTCGACCGGTCGACCTCCTGATTCGCGGCGCCAGCGAGCTGGCCACGCCGCTGGGTTCCACGCCGCGCAAGGGCCGCGAGCTCGCGGCGCTGTCGATCGTGCCGCGCGGCGCAGTCGCAATCGTGGGCGAGCACATCGTCGCCGTCGGGCCGGAGGACGAGCTCGCGGCACGCTTCGCACCGGCGCGAACGCTCGATGCCGCGGGCGGCACGCTCGTTCCCGGCTTCGTCGACGCGCACACGCACCCGCTGTTCGCGACCACGCGCGAGGACGAGTTCGAGCTGCGCACGCGCGGCGCGACCTACGCCGAAATCGCGGCCGCGGGCGGCGGCATCCTGTCGACGACGCGCGGCGTGCGCGCGGCCTCGCGCGAGCTGCTCGAAGCGCGGCTCGAGCGCCACCTCGATCGCTTCTTGGAGCTCGGCACGACGACCGTCGAGGCCAAGACCGGCTACGGGCTGTCGCTCGAAGCGGAGCACAAGTGCCTCGAAGCGCTCGCGGCCGTGCGCGCGCGCCACACAGTCGATGTCGTGCCGACCTTCCTCGGAGCCCACGATTTCCCCGAGGAATTCCGCGGTGACAAGCAGGCCTATGTCGAGCTGCTCGTGCGCGAGATGCTGCCGCGCGTGGCGCGCGAGGGACTCGCCGAGTACTGCGATGTCTTCACCGAAGGCATCGCGTTCTCGCTCGCGCAGTCGCGGCGCATTCTCGGGGCGGCGCGCGAGCACGGGCTCGGGCTGCGACTGCATGTCGATCAACTGACGCCGCTCGGCGGCGCGGAGCTCGCCGCGGAGCTCGGGGCCGCCAGCGCCGATCACCTCGAGCACGTGAGCGAGCGCGGCATCGACGCGCTCGCCGCGCACGGCGTCGTCGCGGTCCTGTGTCCCGTGGTGCCGCTCTTCCTGCGACAGGAGCGCGAAGCGCCCGGACGGCGCATGATCGACGCGGGCGTGCCGGTCGCGATCTCGACCGACTTCAATCCCGGCTCGTGCTATCTGCAGAGCATGAGCGAGGTGATCTCGTGGGCGGCGCTGCGCTATCGCATGAGCGCGGCGGAGTGTCTGACGGCGGCGACGCTCAATGCGGCCTGCTCGCTCGGCCGCGGAGAGCGCATCGGCTCGCTCGAGGCGGGAAAGCGCGCCGATGTGCTCGTGCTCGACGTGCCCAACCATCGCCACCTCGCCTACGAGCTCGGCCGCAATCCCGTGCGCACGGTCGTGCGCGGCGGGCGCGTCGCCTTCGAGCGCGCGCGCTAGACTCGTCGCCCTTCGAATCCGTCCGCAACAGGAGCGCACAGCCATGGGTCTCGTCGAGTGTGTCCCCAACTTCAGTGAAGGTCGCCGCCCCGAAGTCCTCGAGTTGATCCTCGAGGCGCTACGCTCGGTGCCGGGCGTGCGCGTGATCGATCGCTCGAGCGACGCGAGCCACAACCGCTCCGTGGTCACGCTCGTGGGCGAGGGCTCGGCCGTGGCCGAGGCGGTTTTCCGCGGGATTGCGAAGGCGAGTCTCGTGCTCGACTTGCGCTGCCACGAGGGCGAGCACCCTCGCATCGGTGCGACCGATGTCGTGCCGTTCATTCCGCTCGAAGGATCGACGATGGAGGAGTGCGTGGCCCTCGCGCACGCGCTCGGCGCGCGCGTGGGTCGCGAGCTCTCGATCCCCGTCTACTTCTACGAGTCGGCCGCGCGCACCCCGGCGCGGCGCAACTTGCCCGATGTGCGCAACATCGGCTTCGAGAAGCTGCGCGAGGCGATCGCGAGCGATCCCGCGCGCGTGCCCGACGAAGGCCCGAAGAACGCGCTGCACCAGAGTGCTGGCGCGACCGTGATCGGCGCGCGGCAGTTCCTGATCGCGTTCAACATCAATCTGCACAGCGAAGACCTCGCGCTCGCCAAGTCGATCGCCAAGGCGATCCGCGAGAAGGACGGCGGGCTCAAGGGCATCAAGGCCATGGGTTTCGCGATCGACGCGCCGAAGTGCGCGCAGGTTTCGATGAATGTGTGCGACTTCCGTGCGACGGGTCTGCGGCGCGTGTTCGAGGAAGTGGAGCGGCTCGCGCGCGCCGCCGGCGTCGAGATCCTCGAGAGCGAGCTGGTCGGCCTCGCTCCGCGCGCGTCGCTCCCCGCCGGAACCGCGGAGCGCATTCGCCTGCGCGGCTTCGATCCGAAGAAGCAGTTCATCGAGGAATTGCTGTAGGTTGTCCCGGGGATCCTCGAACGTGCTGCCCTCGCTCGCACTCGCATTCCTCGCGCACGCGGCCGCTGCTCACGCGCCCGAAGTCCGAGAGCAGCTCTCGCCCGCGGCGCTCGACGCGGCAGCGTGGAAAGAACATGACGCCTGCGTGCGCAGCGAGCGCCAGCAGCGCTTTCTCGCGCACTACCTGCGCGCGAAGCCAGAGCAGCGCGAGCGCGCGGCGGCTGCGTTGATCGCGGCGCGACCCGTGGGGGCTTCGCCCAACTGGGCGCCGAGTCTCGAGGCCTTGCGGCTCGTCGAGACGGAGCTCTCGACCGGCCACGCCGCGGAGCGGGTCGAACTCGACCTGCTCGCGAGCGCGCTCGATCTGTCCGTCGCGCCCGGCGCGTTCCACGCGCGCTCGGAGGGACTCGGAGATCCGCTCGTGGTGCGCGTGCGGCGCGCTCATCCCGTCGAAGTGCGCGAGGATTTCTGGCTCGAACTGCGCTGGCTGGCGAGCGACGGCAGCGAGCTGCCCGCGCGGCGCGAGCCGATCGGCTTCCGGGCGGTGAACGAGCAGGGCTTCGAGATGTATGTGCGCGGCCCGCTCGGCCCGGAGGCGCCCTGGCGTCTCTTCGGTGTCGTCACGCGGCCCGATCGCCCCACGGAAGGCTTCGCGCTCGCGGAGGTGCGCGTCGACGCCGTGGCGGACCTCCGCATGCGCCTCGAGGCAGCGCTGGCGAAGCCGCGCTCGACGCAGCCGGGCTTCGGGCGCGTCGCGGCGCTCGCACGGCGGCTCGTGTCGACGGGGCGGCGCGGCAGCGCGGCACTCTCGGGCGGCGAGCTCCTGAGCGCGCTCGAACACTGGCCCGAGAGCGGCGCTCCGACGGGCATCCCGGTGCCGCTCGAGCTGGGCTGGCGCGAGACGGACGGCGTCGAGCACTGGATCTGGACCTACGGACCCGCGAGTGATCCGAGGCGCGCGCTAGCGATCCTCTCGCCGGATTCCGAAGCCCCTGACCACGTCCTCGCCGGTGCGCTCGGCGCGCTGTGGCGCGACTACGCGGAGCGCACGGGCACGCAGCTGTTCGCGCTGCACTTGCCGGCGCAGCCCAAGGAAGTCGACGGTCTGCTCGCGCGGCTGGGGCAATGGCTCGAGGATCGTCCGCTCTACGCTCTCGCGCGCGGCGAAGCGACCGCGCGACTCGAGCGCGGATTTCGAGCGGGCGAGGCACCCAAGCTCGCCGGAATCGTGCTGTGCGGACCACTGGTCGCACGCTCGGATCCCGAGCGCTACGGCAGCGTGCCCCAGCTCGTCGTCGGACCGCAAGCCGCGGGCGCGACCCATCCGCGCCGCAGTGGATTGGAGGGCAGCGGCGTGGTGATCCTCGACGATCTCTCGCTTCCCGCGCAGGTCGAAGCGTGGCAGTAGGATCTCGATCCGAGCGAGGTCCTTGGAGTCGCGTGCTCCTCGTCACGGGACTCGCGCTGCTCGCACTGCTCGCGTTCGTGCTGCGCGCGCGGCCCGCGACGGGCGATGCGCGAGCGCGCGGCGGCGTGTACGCGCCGCTCGCCGATTCCGACAGCGACTACCGTATGCGGCTCGTCCAGTTGTCCCTCGTGACGGCGCACATACCGGAGCGTGACCGCTTTCTCGGGCCAGACGCCGCGACATCGCTGCCGCCGTGGCCGCCGCTCGTGCACGCCGCGCTCGCGGTCGGATTCGCGCACACGCTCGAGCGCTCCGAGCAGGCCGTCGAGCTCGGAGGCATCGAGGAATCCACGCTCGAGCGCGCGCGCGCGTGGATCAGTCCCGCGCTGTCCGCGCTTTGCGTGCTCGCCGCCGGGATGCTGGGCGTGTTTCTCGCGGGAGCGGGATCCGGCGCCGCTGTCGCGCTCCTCGTTGCCGCGTTCGCGGCACTGCATCCGCTCGGGCTCGCCCGCGAGTCCGCTGGAGCCCTGAACGCGCACGGCTGGATCGTGCTCTTCTCGCTGGCGCAGTTCGCAGCGCTCGCGCTCGCCCTGCGCGGTGCGGAGCGCGTCGATCTGCTGGTGGGAGCGCTGGGCGGCGGATTGGGCGCCGCGCTCGCACTGCTCGCGGGAAGGGAGGCGTGGCCGGTGTGTGCCGCCGTGCTCGGTGCGTTCGTCGTGCGCGCGGTGCGCGCGAGTCGCGAGCACAGCCGCGACGCTTGGCGCGCCGTGCTCGCGTTCGTGGCGACGGGGCTCGCGCTGCTCGCGTTTCCGCTCGAGGACGCGGCAGCGACGCTGTGGCTGCCCGATGTGTCCACGGGCGGCCTGCTCGACAGCTCGCCCGACACGCTCGCGCTTTCGCTGGCGGCCTTCGTGCTCGCGCTGGCGCTCGTGCGACATCGCTGGCGCGAGCCGCTCGTCGCGGTGCTCGCGCTCGCGCTCGCGCTGGCGTTCGTTTGCGCTCTGGTCGATCGCCGCTTCTTTGCCGCGTTCGTGGCTGCGAACATCGCGCTCGCGGCGCTCGCGTTGGCGAGAGCCGAGCTGGACCGTGGCCGCGGACTTGCGCTCGCGGTCTGCGCCATGGTCGCACTCGTCGTGCCGACGCTCTCTCGCGCGCGCGGGTCGAACGCGACCGCACAGTCGTGGCCCGCAGCGTTGCGCTGGCTGCGCGAGCGCTCCTCCTCGCCCGGCGCGTTCAATCACCCGGAGGCCAAGCAAACCTGGCGTGTGGCCGCTCCGCCGGCGCTCGCGGGAGCGATCGGATTGCACGCGCGTCGCGGCGTCGTCGGCGCGAGCTTCGAAGGCTCGCGCGCGCCGCTCTCGCCCGCGCTGGCCGCGGTGTTCGAGGCGCGCGAGCCCTTGCAACTCGCCTCGGCCATGGCTCGTGCGGATGCAGCGTACCTCCTGGTGACTCCGCTGGCCTTGCGCGATGCGGAGCTCGCGCTGCACCCGCTCTCCGTCGTGGCGCGTCTCGCACTCGATCCGCGACTCGAGCTCCAAGGCGCGCTGGAGCCCGTGTACGTGTCTCCGCGCTGGATCACGGCTGCGGGAGCTGCGGCGGAGGAGGGCGAGGCTGCGGGCCCCGCGGTCGCGATCTACCGGCGGCTGGGCGTGCACAGTGTCGAGGATGTGCCTTCGCTCTCGCCGCGCGAGCGCTGAGCGCGCGGTTCTCGCTACACTCGCCGCCGATGTGGATGTTGGCGCGATGGCTGTTTCTGGGCGCGCTGTGCAGCGACCTGTCGTTCGCTGTGCAGGAACCTGCCTGCGGTAGCTGCAAGGATCGCGGCGTGGTCGCGTGTCGCTTGTGCGCGTCGAAGGCGTGCGCGAGTGAGCGACCTTTCCTGCACTGTTCGGTCGCTCAGGGTTGCGGCGACTGCGGCGGCGTGCGCTGGCTCGAGTGTGCGAGTTGCCTCAAGGCGCCGGAGATCGATGTCGCGGCCCAGCGCGCGGAGCTCGTGAGTTGGCGCGAGAGTACGCGTCCGGTCGACGAGTTTCTGGGTCGACGCGATCTCCTGCACCTCGACACGGCGCATTTCCGGCTTGCGTTCGATCTCAAGCGCAGTCCCCTCAAGGCCGCCTCCGGTCCGCACGAGGCCGCGCATCGGCTGCTCGACTTGTGCGAGCGTTCGTGGTCCGAGTTCGCCGCGGACAGCGGAGTACGGACGGAAGACCTCGCGGGCGTGACGCAACTGTTCGTGTGGGGCAGCGAGAAGGATCAGGAGCGGGCCAGCTCGAAGTGGACGCTCGAGCGCTCGAAGTCCGTGGCGAAGCTGATGGGCGGGGCACCGGTGATTTCGCTGTGCCATGGCAAGGGCCGCGTGCGCAACGAGTCGGATCTCGAGCGCGAGCTCGTCCATCAGCTCGCTCACTGCCTGATGTCCTGCGTCTACAAGTCCGTCTGGCTCGGCGGCAAGAAGGCCGGTTGGATCGACGAGGGCTACGCGCACTTCTGCGAGCTGCGGCGGATGGGCTCCGTGGAAGTGTGGTGCTCACTCAGCGAGACGACACTCGGGAAGCTCGAGCCATGGAAGTTCGAATCGGAGGTCGCGCGTCGCGCCGCGGCCGGTGAGGTGCTCGAATTGAGCGCGATCTCCGGGCTCGACACGGTGGCGCTCTCGCTCGAGCAGCGCCTGTTCGCGTGGTCCTATGTCGACTGTGTGGTGCGCGCTCACACCGGAAGCCTCGGGCTGCTCGTCCGCACGCTGCAGCAGGAGAAGCCGACATCCGAGGCGATTCAGATTGCGCTGAATGTCTCGCTCGCGGACTTCCAGCGGGATTGGGCGACGTGGGCCGGCGCGACCTACTCGGTGCGCAGGCGCTGAGCGCGACGGAGGACCCCCGATGAGCCCCCAGCCGCTGCTGTACACCTTCGGCAATCACGCCCACTGGTGCGGACATGAGTGGACGCGCGGCCTCGACCAGTTCGCGGCCTCCGTGCGGGACATGCTGTTCCTCGCCAGCGAGCTGCGGATCCGCGGCAACTTCGAGTGCGATGCCGCTGGCATCGAGCGTCTCGCGGCGGATCGTCCCGAGGTGCTCTCGGACCTGCGCGCGGCCGTGCAGGCGGGCGTGATCGAGCTGGTCGGCACGACATACGGTCAACCGATCGGGCTCTTCCACGGAGGCGAGAGCAATGTGCGCCAGCATGTGCTCGGCATACGAACCGCGCGGCGCCTGCTCGGGGTCTGGCCGCGCGCGCGCTGGAGCGAGGAGCTCGATTTCTTCCCGCAGTTGCCGCAGATCCTCGCGGGCGTCGGCGTGCGCTGCGCGTCGCTGTCGTACCAGTGGACGCGCAACAGTCCCGAGTTGCCGGAGGAAACGGCGCCCATCGTGCTGTGGGAAGGGCTCGACGGCACGCGCCTGCCGACGCTGCCGCGCACGGAGTTCGCGCTGGCGCAGTGGCTCGAGGAACTTGGGAGAGAGCTCGAGACGCGCATGTCGCGCGCGAGCGCTCCGCTCGTCCTGCGGCAATGGCTCGAGCTGCAGCCGCAGGCCGCGGGTCTGTGCACGGCGAATGAGCTGATCGAGCCGCTGAGAGCACTGCTCGGGGATCCGCGCTTCGAGTCGCGTTCAGCGACCCTGAGCGAGCTCGTGGAGCTCGTCCGTGCGAGCCACGCGGAGATGCCGGTGCGCCACTACACGCTCGACGATGCATGGCACGGAACTACGACGGCCAAGAACGGCGACTATGTCTTGCGCTACAGCCGCACGGCGGAGGAACAGCTGCTCGCGGCCGAGAGTCTGTGCTCGCTCGCAGGCTTGTTCGGGCGACCGTACGCGGGCTTGCGCGTCTATCCGCACTGGGAGCTCGAGGACGCATGGCGCGACCTGCTCGCGGGCCAGCACCACGAGGTTCACTCCGGCGAGGGCGAGTGCGGAGCCTACGGCGAGCGCCTGTTTGAGCGCGCGATCGCCACGGGCGGCGAAGTGTTCGCGCGCACGCTCGAGTACCTCGGCAAGCGGGTCGAGGGGCCCGAGGGCGGCACGATCGTGTTCAACACGCTGGGTTGGACGCGCGACATCGCTCACGACCACGGAGTCGTCCGCGGCGTTCCAGCGTTCGGGTACCGCGTCGTCGATCCCTACGACGAGGTCGAGGACGCTCCGCTGGGGCGCATCGATCTGCGCGACGAGGAACACGAGCTCGTGCTCGCGCGCGGCCCATTCGAAGTGCGCATCGATCGCGCAAGTGGGCTCGTGACCCAGTTGCACTCGCGCGACTGGCCCGACGGGATTCTCGCGCCCGGTCGTCCGCTCGGCGCGCTCGAGATGCGCCGCGAACGCGCGCTCGAGCGCTTTGCGACGGTCAACTTGTCCGGCTCCGCCGATGGTCAGGAGTTCGCTGAGTATGCGTTCCTGCGCGAGGGGCGCGGCGGCAGTGCCATCCGCGTGACGTACTCGCTCTCCATGGTGCACGACGCCCTGTGGATCCGGCTGCAGGGAGAGAATGTTGCGCAGCCCGATCCGGGCCTCATGTCGGCGCTCGGGCTCGCGTTCGCTCCGCGCTTCGCTCCGGCGCGGCTCCTGCACGACCATCCCTACGGCGTGAGCGAGGTGCGCGCGGAACGCGATCGCTTGCGCAAGTACCCGACCGGCGACCCGCTCGGCTCTCCGCAGACATTCGAGGACATCTCGCGGCCGTTCACCGCGCACAGCTTCGTCGATCTGCTCGACGACGGCGACCTCGGTCGCGGGCTGCTGGTGGTTCACGACGGCGCGCAGCAGTTCCTGCGCGACGCGCGCGGTGTGCGAGCGCTGGTGCTTTCGAACGATCCATGGGATGGCGAGCACTACGACAATGTTTTCGACGCCGAGTTCTGGCTCTTCCCGCACGGGTCGCTCGCGGCGGTCGATCGTCCGCGACTCGCCATGGAGTGCAACCTCGGCTCGCCACGCTTCGAGAGCTCCGCCGCCGTGCTCGGTGGAGGCGACCTGCCGAAGTCGCTTGGCGCGCTCGCGGTCGAGTCGACGCATGTGCTCTGCACGGCCCTGTACCGCGAGTGCCAGCGCGCTGCCGACGGGCTGGACGGCTCGTTCGCGCGGGACTGCGCCGATCCGTTCGTCGTGCGGCTGGTGGAGTACGAAGGGCGCGCGGGCGAGGCCCTGCTGCGCCTGCCGGGTCCGATCGCGCGCGCAGCGAAGACGGACTTGCTCGGTTGCGTGCTCGAGCCGTTGGCGGCGCGTCCCTGCGTTCCGCCCCACGGCCCGCGGCAGCTGCCGTGGAGCGTCGTGCGCGTGCCGATGCGTCCGCACGAGATCGCCACGCTGCAAGTCGATCTCGAGTTCGGTCGCGAGACGCCACTCGACATGAGCGCTCAGCGCCGCTGGTGGTCGGCCGCGCGCCGTCGGCGGCGCTAGCGCCGGAGCGGAGCGCTCGTGACTACGCTTGGGCGCTCTTGGGCGCGCGCACGACCAGTGCCACGCTGCCGACGATCAGCGCCGCGCCGCCTGCGGTCCACGCGGTCATCGGCTCGCCGAAGGCCCAGCCGAGTCCGAGCGCTACCACGGGTGTCACATAGGCGATCAGGCTGAGCCGGTTGGCGGCGACATGGCGCATCAGCCAGTAGTAGAGACCGAAGGTGAGCACGGTGCCGGCGAGCGCGAGGTAGGCGACGGTGAATACGGCCTGCGCGTTCCACTCGACCGCCAGCGGGTCTTCCGTTGCGAAGGCGAGCGCTGAGAGCAGCACGGCGCCGAGCGCCATGCCGTTGCGGTTGAGCGCGAGCGAGCTCACGCCCTGACCGCTGTGCTTGGCGGCCGTGTTGCCGATCGTGGAGACGATGGGGGAGAGGAGCAGCACTGCGGCGGCCGGAATACCCTCGGGACCGAAGCGCGCCACATCGGTGAGGAACAGCAGCGCGAGTCCCACGAGTCCGAATCCGAAGCCGATCCAGTGCGGGAGGCGCAGGCGCTCGCCGACGAGAAAGAAGTGCCCCGAAAGTGCAGAGAGCATCGGGAACACACCCCACAGGAGCGCGACGAGACCCGAGGGCAGGAGCGTCTCCGTCCAGTAGACGATCGAGTAGGAACCGAAGAAGTTGAGCGTGCCGAGCGTCACCCACAGCCAGACGGCCGGATTTGCGCCGCCTTCGCGTTTGCGCATCAGCGCCGTGACGAGCGTCATCGCGAGCGCGGCGACCACGAAGCGCGCGGCGGCGCTCGTGAAGGGCGGCAGCTTCGCATCGAGCCCGCTACGGATCACGATCCATGTGCTGCCCCAGATCGCGCACAGCAGGGCCACGAGCCCGGTCACGGTGAGGCTGGAGGGAGACTCGGAGTTCTCGGGCGTCAACGCCGCGAGCATCCCACAGCCGCGCGGCGGTTGCACGCTCCGTCGTCGGCTTGCGAATCGGTCCCCTGAGGCACCGTGCCGCAGGGGACTCTTTGCTCCTGAGTTCGTCCTGCGTTCCGTGGGAACAAGGGCTGAAGCTCCCCCTTCGTCGAGCGCGGCTAGCGCACGCGCCAGTGCCCCGGGATCCACTCGCGCCGTTCGCGCGTTTCGAAGCGCCCCGGCTCGGTGAGCGTGATCCAACGGCCCGGTTCGACCAGCACGAGCCGCAGTCGTCCGCAGCGGTCGACGCGCCATTCCTGTCGAGCGGTCCGCCACTCCCCACGCGTGGCGCCCGGAACCCAGACGCGCTCGCGGATCGTCTCGTAGTGCCCCGGAACCCACTCGCGCGTCGCGCAGCGCACGGGGAATGGCTCATTGCGCGGCGCGCACGGTCGCAGCTCGAGCCGCACGAGCGCGTTGGCCGTGGGGAGCAGGGTCAGGGTGGCGAGGGCCAGAGCGAAGGCGCGACGGGCGAGGTTGTTCATGGAGCACTCCTTTCCAAGGCATTGGCGCAAGGGCGATGCATGGGCGAGCCCTGCGAAAGCCGTGCCATCGCCCCGCCGATAGACAACGGGCCAGCCCGCGCCCCTGCCTGGGCCTGTGGCGGATGGCGCGCTGTCCACGCGGGTGGTCAGTGGGGGATACTGGCAGGGACACATGCTCCACCACGCTCTCCTCGCCCTCGCGCTGGCGCTCGGCCAGCATCCCGCTCCCGCCCCGAAGCCCTCCGACATCGGCTATCGCTCGCTCTCGATCGAAGCGGCGCAGGCGGCGGCGCGGGACGAGAAGCGCGCGCTCGTGGTGGCCTGCTTCGATTCACGCACGGAAGCGGGGCGGGCCTTCGACGCGCAGGTGCTGCGGGAGCCCGTGTTCGTGCGCTGGCTCGAGGCGCGCACGGTGGCGGTGCGGTTGGACCTCGCCAGCGCGAGCTCGGCGGCAACGAGCCTCGGAGTCGAGGGGCCGGGCGCGCTCGTGCTGTGCACATCGGGACTCGCCGAGGTCGAGCGCTGGAGCGGAGCGCTCGAGACGCGCGTCGTGATGGCGCAGATGCAGCCCATGCTCAAGCATGTTGACTTCGTGGCACCGGTGCGCGCGCGCGTGAAGGCGAATCCCAACAGCGCGCTGGCGCGCGCGCTGCTCGGCGACTGCTACATCGACATCCTGCAGCACGACCGAGCGATCGAGCACTTCCTCTGGGCGTGGGATCACGGGGCCGACGAGCCCGAGTTCGCGCAAATGCGCCGCGAGGTCACGATCAACAAGCTCGGGCAGATGGCGAATCGCCTGAAGACCGTGCGCAAGGAACTCGTCATGCGACGCGATGCGCTCACGGCCTCTCTGCTCGAGCCGCGCGAGGGCGACAATCGACTCGAGCTCGCGCGCGATGTCGCGGCGCTCAACACGGCGCTGATGACGCCACAAAAGCAGCTCGAGACATGGCGCGCGCTGAAGGCGAAGGAGCAGGTGCCGACGGACGTGCTCGTGGCGAGCTTCCCGGAGGTCGTGTCGCAGTATCTGTTCCGCGAGCGCCGCTTCGAGGAGTTCCTCGCCGGGAAGCCGAACTTGCTCGGCGAGTTCGACGCCAGCTACCGCGCTCTCGAGGCCGAGTGGGCGAAGGCGGCGGCGGACGCCGAGAAGGCCGCCAAGCAGGGCGGCGGTGAATCAGCGGCGCGCAAGGATGGCCTCGATCCGCTTCATGTGCGTCGCACGGCGACGCTCGTGTCCGCGACGATGTATGTCGAGGCGCTCGCGAGCGTGGGGCGGGCGGACGACGCGCGCGCGCTCGGCACGCTCGTGCTCGGCGTCGATCGGCGCGCGGAAGCGTTCGCGGCACTCGCGGTCGCTGCGCTAAACGGGAACCTGCCCGACCTGCATGCAGAACTCGTCGGTCGCGCGCGCCGGGAACTCACGAGTCCCGCGGAGCTCGCACAATTCGAGGCCTTGCTCTCGAACGCGCGCCGGCCGCGCGAGCGCTAGCGTGACGCGCTAGCGATCACCGGGCAGTTCGAGCAGCCGGTCGTGGATAGGGTCGAGCTCGCGCGCGCGCGCGAGCGAGTCGTCCGCGGCGGCATCGCCGAGCGCGCGCTGCTGCAGCGAGAGCGCGTGCCAGGCGGTCGCGGAGTTGGGGTAGCGCGCGGTCAGCGTTTCGAACACGATGCGTGCCGCGTTGTGCTGGGCCAGCTCGCCGAGCTGGTGTCCGAGGCGCAGGGCTTCCATGGGAGCGCTGCTCGCGAGGCGTGTCACCAGCTCGCGGAATTCCTCGGGCGGAATCGAGCCATCGAGCAGCAGCCGGTCGGCGACGAGCTCGCCATCGTCATCCGCGTAGGCGAGACCGAGCGCCACGACCGCCGCTGCCGGCCCGACGGCCTCCGCGCGCAGCATGCTCGACTTCAGTTCCTTGAGCGCCGCGAGCTGTTCAGGCCCGCAGCGCCAGCGCGCGAAGAGCGTCGGGTGGAGCGTGTTGTCCGCCGACTGCATCAGCAGCCGGAAGGTGCGTTCGGCCGGGTCGGTGAGTTCGGAGAACAGGCGGCGCGGAGCGGCGAACTCGAGCCGCATGTTGAGGTCCGTGTTGATCGCGCTGCCGCCGAGCGTGGCGGTGAAGCGCGCGAGACCGTGCTCGTCGAGCCACAGGCGCTGCAAGATCACCGAGCGTACATCGCGCGAGCCGAAGTGGCGCTCGAGGTCGGCGAGCACGACCGGCAGGCCGTCGACCTTGCGCTGGGTGCGATCCAGCGCGGCCGCATCGGGAAACAGCTCGGCTTCGCTGGCGAGGATCAGCGTGTCGTAGTGGCCGAGTCGCAGGAACGCGCAGCGCGGGAACACGCGCTGCACGGTGCGCACGACCAGCGCATAGTCCTCGGCGTCGAACGAGTAGGTCTGCAGCCACTGCGCGAGCATGCCGCCCTGCGCCAGCTTGCGCTGCGCCGTGCGGTAGTACTCCTCGGTGAACAGGTTCGCGATGCCGGCGATCCACGGGTTCGACGGCTCGCTGACGATGATGTCCCAGCCGCCGGGGTGACCCTGCAGGAAACTGCGGCCGTCGTCGACGACCACCTGCACATTGTCGCGCTCGAGTGGCTTGTGGTTGACACCCTCGAACCAGCGCGTCGACTCGATCACGCCGCGCTCGATCTCGCACACCGTCACCTGCGTGCCGGGCAGGAGCGCCGAGGCGCCGGCTGTCGTGCCCGAGCCCATGCCGATCACGAGCACATTGCGCGCGGCAGGGCGCAGGAACTGCGGAATCCACGTGATTCCAAGCTGGGTCGGCATGTCCTCGCCCGTCGAGGCATCGACCTTGCCATTCGAGCGCAGGTTGAAGAACTCCTCGGGCTTGGCGCCGCCCTCCAGCACGAGCTTCTCGCCTTGCAGCACGAGCACATTGCAGTTGGCGCCTTCCTCGAAGAACACTGGCCGCATCGTGGCGCGCACATCGTCGGGCGTCGTCGGACCGTACATGTAACTGCCGACATTGGTGTCGAGCGGATCACTCCTGCGCCAGTCGGAGAACAAGAGGCTCGCGCACAGGATCGAGGTCGCGACGGCGAACGCGCGCGCGCGGAAGAGCACGAACGGCAACAACGCATAGGCGAGCAGCGCCGCGCGCACGGTCCAGAAGCTGCCGAGCGCCGGGAGCAGCAGCAGCGCGGCGCACGCTGCGCCCGCGATCGATCCGACGGTGTTCCAGGCGTACAGGGCGCCGACGGCGTGCCCCGCGCGCGCTGCGCCTTGCCGCGAGAGCTGCACGAGCGCGGGGAACAAGAGACCCATGCCGATGGTCGGGAGCAGCTGCAGCACGGCGGCGGTCGAGGCGCACAGCAGCGCGTTGAAGGTGCCCTCAGCGCGACCATCCCGCAGGTAGCCCACGGCGCGCGCGAGAAGGGGCTCGAGCGCGAGGCCACCGAGCGTCGCGAGCACCACGAGTGCCGCCGAGAGGCTCACCAGCTTCTCGAGCCGCGAACGCTCGGAGAAGCCGAGCCGGAACCACAGGCTTCCAAGGCCGATGCCGAGGATGAAGATCGAGAGCGTCGCGCTGAAGGCGTAGGTCGTGCCGCCGAGCAGCAAGGCGAGCTCGCGCGCCCAGACCATCTGGAGCGTGATCGATCCCAGGCCGCTCGCGAGCGCGGCCGTGTTCAGCGCGCGCGGAGAGACCTCCTCGACCGCGACGGGCGCGGGCTCCACATCCGTCGAACGGGATGCCTCCACATTGCGCGCGAGCGCGAGCGCCGCGACGCCGATCGCCGTGTTGGTGGCTGCGGCCAGCGCGTTGGTCCAGCCGAGTCCGAAGTGCTCGAGCAGGAAGAAGCCCGCCAGCCACGCGCCCGCAGCCGCGCCGAGCGCGTTGAAGGCGTAGAGCCAGGCCGCGGAGGCACCGAGCGAGAGGCCTTGCGCCGCGAACTGCTGCGTGAGCAGCGGCAGCGTCGCTCCCATCAGCACGCAGGGAGGCCCGATGACGAGGAACGTGAGCGCGAAGCGCAGCGCGACGAGCAAGAACGGCGAGTCGGAGAGCCCGTACGCCAAGGGTGCTGCGCTCTCGAGCAGCCAGCCGAACTCGAAGGGCACGAGCAGCGCCAGCCCCGCGATGCCGAGCTCGCACCAGCCGTAGAGCGCGAGCGGGCGGCGCGAGCGAAGGGCGATGCGCCCCGCGAGCCACGCGCCGAGCCCGAGTCCGCACAGGAAGGTCGCGACGACGCTCGCCATCGCGAGCGACGAGCTGCCCCACGCATGACCGAGGCGCTTGAACCACACCGTCTCGTACACCAGTCCGGTGAGCCCCGAGAGCACGAACAGCAGGGCTGCGGCCCACAGCGAGCGGCGCGGCGCGTTCATCGTGTCTCAGCGTCTCCCGCAGCCGGCATCCGCCGCTGCCGCGACATCGCAGCGTCCCGTGCCGAGCGGGGTGCGCGCGGACCTCTGGAGGGGAGCGCTCATCGCTGGACGAGCTTTTGGAGGGTGCGCTTGAGGTGCAGCGGGTTCACGGCGCCCGAGCTGCCGCCGAGGAATTTGCCGTCGGCGTCCGCAATCAAGACGAAGGGCAACATGTAGGCGTCTTCGAGCGTTCCCGCGAGCACCTCGACTTCGTGCTCCGCCTCGTCGCAGTCCGACGCGAGGGCCACGAAGTGTTGTTGGAGCAGCGGGGCGATCTCGGGGTGGGGGACGGCGCCCTGCACGAGGGCGCGGCACTGGCCTCAGGCCTCGCGGCCGAACTCGATGAACACGAGCTTGCCCTGAGCCTTGGCGCTCGCCTGCGCCTCCTTCCAGTTCGTGTGCCAGTCGAGGGTTCCCTGGTCGTCGAAGTGCGGGTGGGGGCGAGGCGCGCTCATGGCGCAGATCCTACCGCGCCCAGCCGCATGCTGTCCCAAGGCCCGCTCGGGGAACGCTCGCATGCGCTACCATCGCGCGAGCGCAGGCTCTGTCCCCGCGCACTCCTCCCCATGAGCGTCCCCGACGAAACTCAGCCCCCGCTCCCGAACGAACGTCGCAAGGCCTCCCGTCGCAGCGACGACCTGCTCCTCGAAGTGGCCTTCGACTCGAAGTCGATCACCGGCCGCGCGGAGCAAGTCTCCACCGAGGGCGTGTTCTTCTTCGCGCACGAGCCCGTGCGCGTGACGCTCAAGCTGCTGCAGGATGGCCACGAGCAGAGCTACCCAGGCCGCCTCGTGCGCGTCGAGCGCCTGAGCGAGCACACGACCGGCTTCGCCGTCGAGTTCGAGCGCCCGTCCTGAAGCGCGCGTTGAGCCGCAGAGAGCGCGGCAGAATGCGAGCGGGGCGCCACGCGCGCGCGCGACGCCCCGCTGCAGGTCCGCGGCGTTCGAGGCTCAGGTGAGCTCGAGCAACCAGCCCGGCAGCACGCCCGTGGCGAGCACCAAGGCCGCGCAGACGATCGACGCCAGCGTCGTCGCCGCGCTCGCGGGGCGCGGCGCGGGGATGTTCGCGTCGTGCTCCGGCGACTGCATGTACAGCGCGATGATGACGCGCAGGTAGTAGCCGAGGGCGACGACCGAGAGCAGCACGCCGACGATCGCGAAGCCCGTGAGCTCGGAGCGCACGGCGACCGAGAACACGAGGTACTTGCCGAGGAAGCCGCCCGTCGCCGGGATGCCGCCGAGCGAGAGCATGAACAGCGTCAGCGCGGAGGCGACCCACGGACGGCGCTGCGCGAGGCCCTTGAGCGACTCGAGCGTCGTCGGTCCACCGTCGCGCTCGAGCAGCGCGAGCAGGCCGAAGGCGCCGGCCGCCGTCGCGACATAGGCCGCCATGTACACGAGGCTCGCCTGCACCGCTCCGCCGTTGCTCGGATCGCCGTGGATCGCGCCCGCGACGCCGAGCAGCAGGGTTCCGGCGTGCGCGATGCCCGAGTAGGCGAGCATGCGCTTCACGTCCGTCTGCGCGAGGGCGCCGAAGTTGCCCGCGGCCATGGTGATCACGGCGATGAGCGCCACCGTGCTCGCCGTCGAAGCGGGCAGCAGCACGAGCGCGCTCATCAGGAACGCGAAGCCCGCGGCCTTCGTGCCCGTCGCCATCAGCGCGGTCACCGGCGTGGGCGCGCCCTCGTACACATCGGGCACCCACAGGTGGAACGGGAACACGCTGACCTTGAAGAACACGCTGGCGGCGATCAGGGCCACGCCGACGAGCGCCATGGGCTGGCCGAGCGCCGCGCGCGCGGCGGGATCGGCGAGCGTGTCGAGCGACAGGCTGCCGGTCGTCGCGTACACGAGCGCGCTGCCGTACAGGAAGAAGCCCGCGGCAAAGGCGCCGAGCAGGAAGTACTTGAGGCCCGCCTCGACCGAGCGCGCGCGGTCGCGGCGGAAGGCCGCGAGGGCGTAGAGCGGGATCGAGAGCAGCTCGAGGCCGATGAAGAACACGAGCAGGTCGCGCGCGCCCGCCATCAGCATCATGCCGATGGGGGTGGCGAGCATCAGCGCGTCGTGCTCGTTCTTGAAGGGCGCGTCTTCCTCGTAGTAGCGCACGCTGTAGAGCCACGCGAAGAGCGTGCTCGCGACGAACACCAGGCCCCACATCGCGGTGGTCGAGCTCGACTCGAATGTGCCCGCGAGGACCTTGCCCGGCGTCTCGCCGCCGAGCAGCAGGTTGCCGTGCAACACCGCCGAGGCCGCGAGCGAGGCGACGACGAGCGTCGCGCGCACCGCGCGCCCGAGCGGGAACACTCCGACGAGCAGCACGAGCACGAGGCCGAGCGCGAGCGCGATCAGCGGTGCGAGCGCGCGCAGCGCGTTCGCATCGAACATCTGGAGCAGGTCCTGGGCGTTCATCGCGCCGCGACTCCTTCCGTGAGCGGGGTGACGGGCTCGAGCGCCGCCGTGGACTGCCGGGCCTCGGCCACGCGCCGACCGACCTTGGCGAGGTCAGGCTCGACCTTGCCCATGAAGTCGTTGGGTCGCACGCCCAGCCACACCGCGAGCACGACCAGCGGGAGCATCAGCACGATCTCGCGCGCGTTGAGGTCGGTGAGGTGCTGGTTCTCGGGGTTCGTGCAGGCTCCGAACAGCATCTTGCGCGTCGCCATCAGGAGGTACACCGCGCCGAAGATCACGCCCGTGAGGCCGATCACCGACCACAGCGGCGAGCTCTGGAACGAGCCGAGCAGGATCAGGTACTCGCCGACGAAGCCGTTGAGGCCCGGGAGTCCGGCGCTCGAGAGCACCGTGAAGACCCAGAACAGCGCGAACAGGGGCATCACCGTCGCCACGCCGCCGAAGGCGTCGAGCGCGCGCGAGTGGCGGCGCTCGTAGAGCATGCCGACCAAGAGGAACAGCAGCCCGGTCGAGATGCCGTGGTTCACCATCTGCAGCATGCCGCCGGAGAGCCCAGCGGGCGTGAGCGCGAACAGGCCGAGCACCACGTAGCCCAAGTGGCTCACCGACGAGCACGCGATCAGGCGCTTGAGGTCGGTCTGGGCCCACGCGAGCAGCGCTCCGTAGAGAATCCCGATCGCACCGAGCGCCATCATCCACGGCGCCGCGGCCACCGCCGCATCGGGCAGCATCTGGATGCAGAACCGCAGGAGGCCGTAGGTGCCCATCTTGAGCAGCACGCCCGCGAGCACCACTGAGCCCGAGGTCGGGGCCTGGGTGTGCGCGTCGGGGAGCCAGGTGTGGAACGGCAAGATCGGCACCTTGATGCCGAAGGCCAGCGCGAAGGCCGCGAAGTACCACAGCTGCTGCTCGAGCGGCGTTTGGCCCAGTTGCGCGATCAGCTCGCCGCGGTCGCTCGTGCCGCGATCGAAGAGGATCGCGATGATCGCGACCATCATCAACAGCGAGCCCGCCAGCGTGTAGAGGAAGAACTTGACCGTCGCGTACAGGCGCTGCTCTCCGCCCCAGATGCCGACGAGGAAGTACAGCGGGATCAGGCTGACTTCCCAGAAGAAGTAGAACAGCACGAGGTCGACCGCGAGGAAGGTGCCGAGCATGCCCGTCTGCATGACGAGCATCCACACCATGAACTCCTTGACGCGCTTCTCGACGTGGCCCCACGTCGAGAGGATCACGATCGGCATCAGCACGGCCGTGAGCGTCACCATCAGCAGCGAGATGCCGTCCATGGCGAGGCTGAAGTGCACCTGCGTCGGCGTTCCGTCGCGCCAGGGCAGTTGGAACCACGGCAGGCTGAACGAGTACGGCGTCGCCGCCGCGTCGTAGCCCAAGAACAGCTTCACGCCGAGCACGGCGACGGCGAGCGTCGTCGCGAGCGCGATGCCGCGCTGCAGGCCTTCCGCGGCGCGCGGCGTGCAGAGCACGGCGAGCGCACCGAGGAGCGGGAGGAAGGTCAGGAGGACGAGTTCCATGGATTCGGTCTCCCTAGCTCCACATCCACAGGGCGCAGATCGCCAGCGCGCCGGCGCCCATCCACAGGGCGTAGCTCGCGAGGCTGCCGTCGACGGCGCGACGCGAGTACTGCGCGATGTCGCGCGCGGTCCGGCCGGTCCCGTTGACGAGTCCGTCGATCGCGAACTGGTCGACGACCACCGCGATCAGGAAGCTCAGCATGCGCAGCGGCAGCACGATGATGCGCGCGTAGCGAGAGTCGATCGTCCACGCGTCGCCGAGGGTCGCCGCGAGCGTCGGGCGCTTGTGCGCGAAGAACTCGTCTTGAGCGGTGCCGTGCCTGTGCGCGTAAAAGCCCGTGTGCGCGAAGCCGAGCGCGATCGCGGAGCCGAGGCCTAAGAGAATCCACTCGAGCGTGTGGCTCAGGTGGTGTTCTCTGTGGCTCGCCGCGAGGATCTTGTTGCCCGCGTCCGTCACCGGAGCGAGCCACTCGGCGAGCAGGTGGGGCACATGCAGCACCGGCGGCAGGCCGAGCACGCCGCCGAGGATCGAGAGCACCGCGAGCACCATCAGCGGCAGCGTCATCACCAGCGGGCTCTCGTGCGGGTGCACATGGTGGTGGTCGAAGCGCTCTTCGCCGAAGAAGGTCAGCGCGACCATGCGAGAGGTGTAGTACGCCGTCAGCGCGGCGGTGATCACGCCCACGGCCCACAGGCCGTAGTACAGGCCGTAGTACAGGCCGCCGCTGGCGAAGGCGTGCGCGAGGATCTCGTCCTTCGAGAAAAAGCCCGAGAGGAGCGGCAGGCCCGAGAGCGCCGCGGCGCCCGCGAGGAATGTGATGTATGTGCGCGGCATGTGCCGGCGCAGGCCGCCCAGCTTGTGCATGTCCTGCTCCCCGTGCATGCCGTGGATCACCGAGCCCGCTCCGAGGAAGAGCAGCGCCTTGAAGAAGGCGTGCGTGACGAGGTGGAACACCGCCGCGGCCCAAGCGCCCGAGCCGAGCGCGAGGAACATGTAGCCGAGCTGGCTCACGGTCGAGTACGCGAGCACCTTCTTGATGTCGCGCTGCACGAGCGCCGTCGAGCCGCCGATCAGCGCGGTGAGCGCTCCGACGATGGCGATCAGGGGCAGCACCCAGCCCGAGGCCGCGAACAGCGGGTTCAGGCGCACGACGAGGTAGATGCCGCTCGTCACCATGGTCGCGGCGTGGATCAGCGCGCTCACGGGCGTCGGGCCGGCCATGGCGTCGGGCAGCCATGTGAACAGCGGGAACTGCGCCGACTTGCCGCAGCAGCCGCCGAACAGGAACAGCGCGGCGAGCGACATGTGGAGCGCTTGCTCATCGGTGAAGCTCACGGCCGAGCCGACCGTGTCCGCGATGGTCTTCAGGTCGAGCGTGCCGAACAGCCGGATCAGCAGGAACGAGCCGATCAGGAAGCACGCGTCGCCGACGCGGTTCATCACGAAGGCCTTCTGCGCGGCCTCGGCCGGCCAGCCCTTCTCGTACCAGAAGCCGATCAAGAGGAACGAGCACAGGCCGACCCCTTCCCAGCCGATGAACACGCCGAGCAGCGAGCTCGACAGCACCAGCATCAGCATCGCGAACACGAACAGGTTCAGGTACGCGAAGAACTTGCCGTAGCCCCTGTCGCCCTTCATGTAGCCCGAGGCGTACACATGGATCAGGAAGCCGACGCCCGTGATCACGAGCGTCATCACCGACGACAGCGGATCGAGCACCAGCCCGAGGTCGACGTCGAGGCCGCCGATCGAGATCCAGTCGTGGGCCGTGCTCGCGAGCGCGCGCGCCGAGGGCTCGAGGTCGCGCAGCTCGAGGAAGCCCGTGACCGAAAGCACGAACGCGCCGAGCATCGCGCCGCAGGCGATCCACGGGGCGAGGCTGGCGGGCGCGCTCGCCTGCGGGTCGCTCTTGCGCGCGCGCAGGGTGGCAAGGTGCAGGGCTCCGGCGATCGCGCTGCCGATGAGCGGCAGGAGCGGGATCCACCAGAGCCACGCGTGGGACTCGTGGCTCTGCATTCGACTAACCCTTCATCTCCGCCGCGGCGTCGGTCTCGGCGGACTGCTTCAGACGGTAGAGCGCGATGATCAGCGCGAGGCCGACCGCGGCCTCGGCCGCGGCGACCGTGATCACGAAGATGGCGAACACCGGGCCTTGCAGCGCGGGCTTGCCTTCGAGGGCGTGTTGACGGCTCGCGGCGAGGAAGGCGAGGTTCGCGGCGTTGAGCATCAGCTCGACGCACATCAGCACGACGATGACATTGCGCCGGACCATGAAGCCCAGCACGCCGAGGGCGAACAGGCCCGCCGACAAGTACAGGAGGTGCTCGGTCGGAACATTCATCGCGGTTGCTCCCCGTGCTCGCCGGCGCGCTGGCGCTTGGCCAGCACGATCACGGCCACCATGGTCGCGAGCAGCAGCACGGACACCGCTTGGAACGGCAGGCTGTAGCGGCCGAACAGCTCGAGCGCGAGGCCCTCGAGGCCGTCGATCGCCTGCGCATCCGCGGCGGGTGCGCTCGTCGCGGCGAGCGTCGTGCGCTGGGCCGCGATCAGGCCGACGAGCGCGAGCGCGACCGCGATGGCACCGGCGAAGCGTGCGCGTCCGCCCTGCAGCGGCGCGAAGGAGAGCTCGAAGCGCGAGCCCATGGCGCCCAGGTTCAGCAGCATGATCACGAACAGGAACAGCACCAGGATCGCGCCGGCGTAGACGAGGATCTGCGCCGCGGCGAGGAACTGGAAACCGGCGAGCAGGTAGATCACCGCCAGCGCGAAGAAGGTCCCCAGCAGCGAGATCACGCTGCCCATCGGGCTCTTCGCGAGGATCACCCCGGCCGCGCCGAGCAGCGCGACGAGAGCGAGGATGTAGAAGAGGATCGAGCTCACTGCTTGCTCCGCCAGCGGTCGTTGAGCCGGTACACATAGTCGATGCGCTTTTGCAGCGCGCTCTTCGGACGCTTGAGCTTCTCGAGGTCGTACACGAGGCCCGCGCGCGTGTAGTCGGCCAGCTCGAGCTCGTTCGACATGAAGATCGCGTCCTTGGGGCAGGCTTCCTCGCAGAAGCCGCACAGGATGCAGCGCAGCATGTCGATCTCGAACTTCTTGGGCTCGCGTTCGATGCCGCGATCGGTCTCGCCGCCGTCGATCGTGATCGCGTAGGCCGGGCAGGCGATCTCGCACATGCCGCAGGACACGCAGGCGATGTTGCCGTCCTCCTTGACGACGAGGCGCGGCTGGCCGCGCGTGACCTCGTCGGTCGGGAGCGGCTGCTCGGGATACTGCCGGGTGATCGGCTTCTCGAAGAACTTGCGGAATGTGAGCGACAGGCCGCGCAGCACCTCGGGGAGGTACAGCCGCTCGGCGAGCGTGAGTGCCTTGCGCTGGACGACGACCATGACCTAGCTGCTCTTGGGGGTGGTGAAGGCGACCCACGCGCCGACGACGAGCAAGTTCGCCAGCGCAATCGGGAGCGCGACCTTCCATCCCAGCCGCATCAACTGGTCGAAGCGGAAGCGGGGGAGGGTCCAGCGCACCCAGATGAACAGGAACAGGAAGAAGCCCGCCTTCAGCAGGAAGGCGAGGATGCCGAGGAACCACGGCGCCTCGGGCCACAGCGGCACCGAGGGACCGCCGAAGAACAGCGTGGTGTTCAGGCACGCCATCACGGTCATGGCGCAGTACTCGCCCAAGAAGAACAGCGCGAAGCGCATGGCCGAGTACTCGGTGTGGAAGCCGCCGACGAGCTCCGGCTCGCACTCGGCGAAGTCGAAGGGATGGCGGTTGGTCTCGGCGAAGCTCGCGATCGTGAACAGCACGAAGGCCAGCGCGCCGAAGGGCGTGAACACATTCCACAGGCCGTTCTCGCGCTGGGCCGTGACGATCGCGTTCAAGTCGAGCGAGCCCGAGAGCGCCACGATCACGAGGATCGAGAGGATCAGCGTGAGCTCGTAGCTGATCATCTGCGCGCTCGCGCGCAGGCCGCCGAGCAGCGAGTACTTCGAGTTCGAGGCCCAGCCGCCCAAGATCGCGCCGTACACGGACAGGCCGCCGAGGGCGAGCATGTACATGATCCCCAAGTCGAGCTGCGCGATGGAGAAGGGGATCTCTTTCTCACCGACTTTGATCGTGCCGATCGGGATCACCGCGATGGTCATCATCGATGGGATCGCCGCCAGCGCCGGCGCGAGGCGGAAGAGGAACTTGTTGGCCCCCGCGGGGATCAGCTCCTCCTTGAAGATGAACTTGATGCCGTCGGCGAGCGGCTGCAAGAGGCCGAACGGTCCGACGCGGTTGGGGCCGTGGCGAAACTGCATCCACGCCGAGACCTTGCGCTCGGCGAGCGACATCAGCGCCGCGGTGCCGACGAGGCCGCCGAAGATGATCGCCACCTTGGCGACCCATTGGACCCACAGGGGGAGATCCTCGAGGAAGGCTCCCATCGCTTCCTAGCTCCGAGCCGGCACGGCCGACAGCTTGGCGGTGAGCGCCGCGAGTTGGAGATCGAGGCGCCGCACGAGCGCGGGCGGCGGGACCGCGACATTGAGCACGCCGACGCAGCCGTCGAGGTTGACCCAGTGACCGGACTTCTCGACATGGGTCGGAACGGGGAAGGCGATGTCGAGCGCGGGAATGTCGCTCGTCTCGACATCGAAGGCGACGAGGCGCAGCTTCGTCGGCAGCTTGGCGAGACCCTCGTGGCCGAGGAGCTCGAGCACGCGCTCGCCCGCGAGCACCGCGGAGGGCGCCGCCGCGAGCGCCGCGAGCGCGGCGGCGGGCTCGAGCGCGGCGAAGCCTTGCTCGACGAGCCCGCGCCGGTTGGGGCACGGGTCGCCGGTGTGCAGCAGGTCGTCTTTCAGCGCGTTGGGCGCGGGCGAGACGAACTGCGGCGTGGCCTTGAGCGCCTGAGCCAGCGCGAGAGCGGCCTTGGCCTCTTCCTGCGTCGCGAAGGGCGAGACGATCACGACCGCACCGGGGTGCGCCGCGAGCATGTCCGCCGCGAGGTCGAGCGCCGCGACATCGTCGGCGAGCTCGAGCCCGTTGTAGCCGCGCACCGCGGCGCCGCGCAGGCGACCGCCGAGCACCGCGCCCTCGGGTGCCTGCGGACGCGTGAGCGGCGCGAGCGCGTGGCGACCGGTGTCGCACATCCACCACTGGTTGACGGCCGCGTTGTAGCGCGGGCGGATGCGCTTGACTTCCTTGGCGCGCAGGGACTCGACCGAGATCGAGCAGCCGCGCGAGCACTCGCCGCAGGTCGAGAGCGTCTTGGAGAGGTTCCAGACGCGCGCCTGGAAGCGGAACTTCTTGCTCGTCAGCGCGCCGACCGGGCAGATGTCCGCGAGGTTGCCCTGGTAGTTGCCCTCGAGCGGCTTGTCCATGTAGGTGTTGATCACCGAGCGCGAGCCCAAGCCCTCGACAGTGAGCTGCGCCTTCTTCGTCACATCCGTGAAGAAGCGCACGCAGCGCGAGCACAGGATGCAGCGCTCTTCGTCGAGCACGATCACATCGCCGAGCGACTTGCGCTTCTGGAGCTTGCGGCGCGGCTCGCTCGAGCGGCCCTCGCCTTGCCCCTCGTTGAACGAGTAGTCCTGCAGATCGCACTCGCCGGCCTTGTCGCAGATCGGGCAGTCGAGCGGGTGGTTCTTCAAGAGGAACTCGAGGCACTCGCGGCGCGCGTCGTGCGCCTTGGGAGTGTCCGTCGAGACGACCATGCCTTTGCTCACCGGCGTGCGGCAGGCGGCGACGACGCGCGACGGCTGGCCCGGCGCGCCGGCGACCTCGACCTGACAAATGCGGCAGGAACCCACCGACGCGAGGCCGGGGTGGTAGCAGTACATCGGGACATCGACGCCCTGGTCGTGGCAGGCGCGGATGAGCGGCTGCTTCGGATCGGCTTCGACCTCGCGACCGTTGATCTGGATCTTGGTCACGCGTGCGCCTCGTGGAGTTCAGGGGCGTGCTGGGGTTGCGGGGCGAGCGGATCGCGGCCGAGCCGGATGCACTCCTCGAACTCGTGCCGGAAGTGCTTCACGGCCGCGAGCGTCGGGATCGCGGCGGCGTCGGCGAGCGCGCAGATGGTCTTGGCGGGCGCCATGCCGTTGGAGAGCGAGACGAGCAGGTCGAGGTCCGACATCTGGCCCCTGCCGTGCGCGATGCGACGGAAGATCTGGTGCAGCCACTGCGTGCCCTCGCGGCACTGGCTGCACTGGCCGCAGCTCTCGTGGTCGTAGAAGCGCGCAATGACATCCATTGCCTGCGGAATCGACGCCGTCTCGTCGAGGATGATCATCGCGGCCGTGCCGAACATCGAGCCCGCGGCCTTGACCGAGTCGTGGTCCATCGCGACATCGACCATCGAGGCGGGGAGCAGGCCCGTCGACGAGCCACCCGGGAAGAAGGCCTTGAGCTTGCGGCCCTTCCACACGCCGAGGGCGACCTCGTCGATGATCTGGCGCGCGGTGAGGCCGAAGGGCAGCTCGTACACGCCGGGCTTGTTGACATGGCCCGAGATGCAGAGCAGGAAGTTGCCCGTGCTCTTGGGCACGCCCATCGACTTGAACCACCCGGCTCCGTTGCGAACGATGAACGGCGCGTTGAAGATGCTCTCGACATTGTTGACCGTCGTGGGCGATTTCCACAGGCCGGAACCTGCGGGGAAGGGCGGCTTGGGACGCGGGTGGCCGCGCTTGCCCTCGAGCGACTCCATCAGGCCGGTTTCTTCGCCGCAGATGTAGGCACCGGCGCCCTTGTGCATCCAGATGTCGCACGAGAAGTCCGTGCCGAGGATGTTCTGACCGACGAGCCCCGCGGCGCGCGCCTCGTCGATCGCCGCCTGCAGGCGGCTGTAGGAGAGCCGGTACTCGCCGCGCACATAGATGTAGGCGGCCTTGGCGTGCATGGCGAAGCACGCGATCAGGCAGCCCTCGATCAGGCCGTGGGGGTCCTTCTCCATCAGCACGCGGTCCTTGCATGTGCCGGGCTCGGACTCGTCCGCGTTGACCGCGAGGTAGCGCGGGCGCGGATCCTTGGTGATGTCGGGCATGAAGCCCCACTTCATGCCGGTGGGGAAGCCGGCGCCGCCGCGGCCGCGCAGGCCCGAGTCCTTGATCACGCCGATGACCTGCTCAGGCTTCCACGGCTTCTTGAGCACGTCCTCGATGGCGCGGTAGCCGCCCTCGGCGCGGTAGGTCGCGAGCGTGTGGGACTGGGGCAGCCCGACGCGGCTCAAGAGGTACTTCGGGAAGTCCTTCACTGGCAGCTCCCAAGGATCTGCTCGGCCCTCGAGCGGTCGAGGTCCTCGTGGTAGGTCCCGTCGAGGTCGAACATCGGAGCGTTCGCGCAGGCACCCTGGCACTCGACGCGCACTACGCTGAACTTTCCGTCGGGCGATGTGCCGCCGACGGGCGAGCCCGTGACGCGGCACACATGCGCGAGCAAGTCCTCGGCGCCGCGCAGCGTGCACGAGATGTTGTGGCACACGCTGACCAAATGGCGGCCGCGCGGCGTCAGGCGGAACATCGGATAGAAGGTCGCGACGCCGAACACCTCGACCGGCTCGAGGCCGAAGAACTCGGCCAAGTCCTCGAGCGCCTGCGGGCTCAGCCAGCCGCCCTGCTCTTCTTGGCAGCGGTGCAGGGCCGGGATCAGACCGGCGCGCTTCTCGGGGTAGTGCGCGACGAGTTCGGTGAACTCGGTTTTCAGCTTGTCGGACAGTGCCATCAGCGATCCACCTCGCCCATGACGAAGTCCATGGAGCCGATCAGGGAGACCATGTCGGAGAACAGCCGGCCCTTGGCCAGCATCGGAAGCGCCTGGATGTTCATCAGGCCCGGCGCACGGATGTGGCAGCGCAGCGGCGTGGAGCTGCCGTCGCTGGCCACGAAGAAACCGAGCTCGCCCTTCGAGGACTCGATGCCGCGGTAGCTCTGACCCTTGGGCAAGCGCAGGTCGGTGACGACCTTGAACTGGAAGATCAGCTCTTCCATCGAGGTGTGCACGAGGCCCTTGGGCGGCAGCACGAAGCGCCGGTCCTCGACCAGCACATCGCCCGGCGTGGACTTCAGGCGATCGAGCGCTTGACGCACGATGCGGCAGCTCTGGCGCATCTCTTCCATGCGCACGAGGTAACGGTCGTAGCAGTCACCGCTCGCGCCCGTGGGCACATCGAAGTCGTAGCTCTCGTAGCCGCAGTAGGGCTGCGCGCGGCGCAGGTCCCACTCGACGCCCGAGCCGCGCAACACCGGCCCGGTGAGCGACATCGCCAGCGCATCCGCGCGCGAGAGCACGCCGATGTCGCGATTGCGGTCGTTCCAGATGCGATTGCGCGTGAGCAGCTTGTCCATGTCGTCGAGTCCCTTGGGGAACTCGACCAAGAACTCCTCGATCAGCCGCTCGACCTTCTCGTCCACATCGGCGTACAGGCCGCCGATGCGCACATAGGTGTTGTTCATGCGATGCCCGGTGTAGGCATCGACGATCTCGTAGAGCTTCTCGCGCTCCTTGAACGCGTAGAAGAAGATCGTCACGGCGCCGAGGTCGATCGACTGGGTGCCGAGGTAGATCAGGTGCCCCATGATGCGCGAGAGCTCCATCAGGAGCACGCGGATCACCTGCGCGCGCGGCGGAGCCTCGATGCCGGCGAGCTGCTCGAGCGCGAGCGCGTAGCCGACATTGTTCATCAAGGGCTGCACGTAGTCGAGGCGGTCGGTGTGCGGGAAGAACTTGTGCCAGCCGAGCGACTCGGCGCTCTTCTCCTTGCCGCGGTGCAGGTAGCCGACGACCGGATCGCACTCGACGATGCGCTCGCCGTCGAGCGTCACCACGATGCGCAGCACGCCGTGCGTCGCCGGGTGCTGCGGGCCCATGTTGAGCGTCAGGAGCTCGCCGTGCAGCGGATCGTCGCCCTCCGGCGGCGCGGGCACATACTCGAAGACTTGCTTCGTGAGCGTCATCGGGCGTCGTCCGTCCAGCTCGCGCGGCGCGCGCGATCCCACTGCCGGTACAGCCGGTCGGGCTCGATGCCCTGGTGCGGGAACTCCTTGCGGAGCGGGTGGTGGTCGTAGCCGTCGGGCATCAGCAGGCGGCGCAGGTCCGGGTGGCCCCCAAAGCGCACGCCGAACATGTCGAAGCATTCGCGCTCCATGTAGTTCGCGCCCGGCCACAGGTCGGTGCATGTCGGCGCGCTCTCGCCGGGCAGCACGCAGCGCACGCGCACGCGGTCGTTGTGCGCGAGCGAGAGCAGCTGGTGGTGCAGCGCGAAGCGGGGCGTCGTCGGATAGTGGTCGATGCAGGTGACGAAGCTGCACAGCTCGAAGCCCGCGCCATCGCGCAGCGCGCGCAGCACGGCGTGCAAGTTCGCGAGCTCGACCTCGATCACCGGACCGTCCGGCGACTGCGAGATGCAGTGGGGGAGCGCGCCGAGCGCGGCGGCGAAGCGCGGCGCGCTCGCGGCGAGCGGAGTGTTGGCGTCGGCGTCGCTCACGGCTTGATCTCCGTCTTGCGCGGGAGCGGATCGCCGAGCGGCAGGCGCGACTTGGGGTCGTGCGCGTGCTTGTCCCAGGCGCCCTTCGGCAAGCCCCGATTGGGCTGGAACACGAGCTGGCCCGTGCCCTCTTCCGCGCGCGGCGCCGTGGCCGGGCCGACGAGGCGAGCGAGCGGATCCTCGCGCTCGATCTTCTTCTGCAGCTTGAGCACCGCGTCGATCACCGCATCCGGGCGCGGCGGGCAGCCGGGCACATACAGGTCGACCGGCATGATCGAGTCGATGCCCTGCACGACCGAGTAGCTGTCGTACATGCCGCCCGAGCTCGAGCACACGCCCATGGCGATGACCCACTTGGGGTCGGGCATCTGGTCGTAGATCGTGCGCGCGGCCTGCGCCATCTTCCACGTCAGCGTGCCGGCGACGATCAAGAGGTCGCACTGGCGCGGCGTGAAGCGCGCGGCCTCGGCGCCGAAGCGCGCGAGGTCGAACTTGGGGCCGAGCAGGCCCATCAGCTCGATACCGCAGCACGAGAGGCCCAGCGGCATCGGCCACAGGCTGTTCTTGCGGCCCCAGTTGATCAGGAAATCCGCGCGGGTGGCGAGGAAGCTCGAGCCTTGGACCGCGTTGCTCTCCGGACCGACAGGCTTCAGCGATCCCATTCGAGACCTCCCTTGCGCCATACATAGGCGAGACCCACGGCGAGCACGCCGACGAAGGCCAGCACCTCGAAGAACATCACCGGTCCCAGACCCTGCGCGGAGAGCGTCTTCACCGTGCCGGCCCACGGGATCAGGAAGATAGACTCGACATCGAACAGGATGAACAGCACCGCGATCAGGTAGAAGTGGATCGACAGGCGCACGCGCGCGCTGCCGACAGGATCCATGCCCGACTCGTAGGCGTCCGCCTTGCCGATGGCGCGGCGCTTCTTGCCGAGCACATCGGAGATGATCAGGTTCGCGATCGCGAATCCCGCGACGACCAGCGCGAGGATCAGGATCGGGGCGTAGTTCTGGAGCATCGCTTGCGGCGTGAGCGCGCCCGCCACCAGCGGGGGGCTGTGCTCGTGGAGTGGCACCCCTGCTGCCGAGCGTCCGGACCTCGCGCGAGGGCCTTGGGACGGCGGTCGGGGTGGGGGATGGGGCGGAAGTTGGGGCAGCGGGACGCACCGACCACAGCTGGCCGCGCAGGCCCTCCGCCGTCGCTATCCCTCCGCCGTCGTTGCTTGGGGGCCGAGAGCATAGCGGCGCCCTCGGGTCGATGGAATCGCCGCGCAGCTTCCGCTCGAGCATGTCGCGCGCGGTCGAGTGGGCCGAGCGTGGACGCGATCGGCGGCTCGCGCCGCGCGCGCTTGCGCCGCCGCGCTCGACCCCGCTCCCCCGTGCATGATTACGGCACGCGCACGAACTCGCCGCCAGAGACTTCGGCGAGCGCCTCGAGCGCGCCGTTGCCGCCGGAGCCGAGTTGCACGCAGTGCACATGGACGCAACTCTCCTCCGCCACCTCGCGCCACCACGGCCAGATCCAGTTGCGCCCCTCGGCGGTCTCGCCATCGCAGAGCACGATCACCGTGTCCTCCTCGAGGAGCCGCAGGTCGATTTTTCCGTCCAATCCGACCCTTAGGCAGGCCTCCACCCCCGGCTTGAGGTAGGTTCCGCCGCCGGGTCGCTGGTAGGCCGCCCAGCGCTCCGCGGCCGCGATCGAGCTGCGCGTGGCGGGCTGCAAGCTGTCCTTCCAGATCCGCAGCTTGGAATCGAACAGCACGATGCGGAAGCGCGCGCCCTCGCCGAGGCCGTCGAGAAAGCCGAGTAGCTGCTCGAGCGCCTGCGCATAGCGCGTGACTCCCTCGGACACCTGCTCGTTCATCGAACCCGAGGCGTCGATCAGGAAGGTCACCCGATCGGTCTCCGGCCGCAAGCCGTAGAAACCCGCCCGCGAAGTCGGCGCCTCGGCTTGTCCGGGGTCATCGACGAGCGTGCCCGCGCAGCGCGCGCGCCACCACGCGGACCAGCGCTCCGGAAAGGCGCCCATGGTGCGCCCCGAACGCCGTCGCAGCTCGGCCACGAACTCGCCCTCGACCCGCCGCGAGCCGCCGCCCGCCTCGCGCCGCGCGACCCACAGTCCGAGGCTCTCGATCAGCACGGGCACGGCGAGCGCGTCGTCCACCCGAGTGAGCAGCGGCAGGGCGCGCACGGCGTCGCGCCAGTTCGTCGACACCAGCGCCGGTCGCAGGAACGCCACCAAGGCCTCGGCCGCGCGGCCCTGACCGATGCGCTCCACGGTCTGGAAGTGCCGGCGCACGAGCGCGATGTTGACCCAGCCCGGGCGCCGTTCGTTGGTCTCGAACTGGGCGAGCATGAAGAAGTGCACGCCGTCGTCGGGCCAGCCGACGAGCGAGCGCATCGCCAGCTCGCGCACCTGCGCGTCGGGAGCCCGCGCACAGTGCAGCAGGGCGGAGAGCGTCTCGCCCTCGCGCCGACCCTCGAGGCACTCGAGCGCCTCGATGCGCCGCGCGCGGCTGGTTTCCGCTTCGCTTCCGAGCACTTCGCGCGCCAGCCAGCGCTGGGTGGCACCATCCCTCGACAGGTCGAGCGCGGGACCGAGGGCCGCGAACGCCGCGCGTCCCACGCGCATGCGCAGCTGCGGCGTCTGCAGGGTCGGAGGAACGACCTCACCGGGGTCGAGCGCGGCGAGGTCGAGCAGCACCGCGAACACGACCGTGCGACGCTCCGGCTGGATCACCTGCACGAGCCGCAGGTCGTCGAGCCAGCGCTCGAGGGCGCGCACATCCTCGTCGGAGAGCGCGATCGTCGTCCGGCTCGCGCGCGCGAGCCAAGCCTGCGCACGGCCGACCGCGTCCTCGGAATCCGACTGCGCGCGCGCGGGCGCAGCGAGCGCGAACGCGAGGGCGAGCAACAGGGGGCGGAGCAGACGCGGCACGATGGGGGAGAAGAGCGTAGCGCGTTTGGCGCCGCCTCGCTCAGGGACCCAACTCGCGCTCGAGGAATGTGACGGGCTTGTCCACGCGCGGGTCGTGGTGGCGGCCGAGCACGCGTACGCGCGCGGTGCGCGCTGGCAGCGCGAGCTCGAGTGTCTCGTCCACCCTCAGATAACTCTCGGTGGTGAGCGTGAGCGTCTCGCGCCCGAGCTCCGTGAGCGCCGCATCGCTCGCCGTCGCGACGAACTCGATCTCGCGCCCGATCAGGCCGGGCACGCGGTGGCCGGCGAGGTTGCGGACGCGCAGCGCCGGCCCCGATGCCTCGTGCGCGAGGGTGAGCTCGAAGCCGAGCGCGAGGAAGGCCGGGTCGCGCGGCGTCTGCAAGGCGTGGCTGCGCACGATGCGCGTGCCGCCTTCGACGGCCACCTCCGCGCGCGGCGCCATGTGGCAGCCGACGCAGGTCGCGCCCGACGCCGCGCCCGCGGACTGCTCGAAGTCGCGCGCGAGACCGATCACGGGCCCGACCGTGGTGCGATGGCAGCTCGCGCACAGCGCGTTCGAGCCCTCGGCGTCGAAGCTCGCGCCCTTGCGAGTCGCGTGCTTTTCGGTGGCGGCACCGGTGGGGCCGAGCAGCGCGCCATCGGTCGCGAGATGGCAGCTCTCGCACGACACGCCGAAGTGGCGCGCGTCCGCGCGCGCCTCGGGCTTGCCCGCGAGCAGCGCGTCGAGCGCGCCGTGCAGCGCCACCGGCGCGTGGCAGCCGTGGCAGCTCTCGGCCTTCTTGCGGCCTTGAAGCTCCTCTTGGTACGGCTCGTTCTCCCACGCCAGCGCGTGGGTCGTGCCGGCCCATTCCGCCACCTGCGCGGCGTGGCACTGCGCGCACGCGAGCTCGCTCGCGCGTTCGAGCTTGGGCTTCCGACCGTCGGGCACCGGAGCCGGCGGCTGGAGCGGCCAAGGCGTGCGCGCCTGCCACACGCTGCCCGCGGAGGCGAGCAGCGCGACCAGCGCGACGGCGCCGGACGGCGCGAGCACGGAACGCGAGCGAAGCTTCACGCGGCCCAAGCTAACCGACCGAGCGCGCGGGCGTCACCGCCCGCGCGCCCGGCGAGCGCCGGGCCGGTCCAGCTGGACGCCGAGCGTCGCGCGCAAGAACCAGCCGTGCTTCTCGTGCTGGCGCAGCATGGCGGCGAGCAGGTCGGCCGCGTCGATGTCGCCGAACTCCTCGGCCAGTCCGCGGGTCGCGCGCAGGCCCTCGGCGAAGGAGTCGAAGCGGGCGGCGAGCAGCTCGATGTGCTCGAGATCGCGCGTCACCTCGCGGGGGTAATCCGCGCTGCGCGAGGCGCGCGCGGCAGGGCGCACGGTGCCGTAGGCGGTGCCGCCCAAGATCACCGCGCGCTCGGGGGCTGGAACCCGTCCCGATCCGGACCTGTTGCGCCCCTCGTGGCTGGGTTTGGGGCGAGCACCTTCGGACATCGCGGAGCGCGGGTCGGCAGTGAGCCGCAGCCCAAAGTCGGGACATCGGGCGCGCTCGGCCCAAGAAATGTCCACGATCGGTCGAAATTTCGCGGCAGCCCCCATGCCGATCTTCTCCACTTTCTCCGACGACGGAACGCTCACGCTGCACATCGCCGGACGCTTCGACTTCCGTTCCCGCGAGGCCTTCCTGCGCTCCTACGAGGAGTGCGAACGCGAGCCCTCCGCGTTTCTGGTCGACCTGCGGGACGCCGAGTACATCGACAGCTCGGCGCTCGGAATGCTGCTCCTGCTGCGGGACTTCGCCGCCTCCAAGGGCGCACGCGTGACTCTCGAGCGTCCGCGCCCGCTGGTGGCGCGCACGCTCGCGGCGAGCGACTTCGACCACTGGTTCACCGTGGCCTGACGCCGCGCCATGGGACCGCTCACCACGAACTCCGCCGCGACGCGCTGGAGCTTCGCGCTCGAGCTCGCCGGCTGCGAGCTCAACGCCGCCGATCCCGTCGCGACCTGCGAGCAGGCTCTCGCCCGCGCCGGCTGGCCGCGCGAGTCAATCGACTCGGTCGCGCTGATCGTCGCGGAGCTGTGGCACAACGCGCTCGAGCACGGCGTGCTCGGACTCGACTCGGCGCTCAAGGAGCGCGCGGGCGGGTTCAGCGACTACTACATGCTGCGCGAGCGGTTGCTGCGCGAGAACCGCTCCGGTCGCGTGCGCATCGAGTTGTCCGCGCGCGAGACGCAGGGCGAGCTCCAGCTCGCGATCGAAGTCGAGGACAGCGGCAGCGGCTTCGACCCGCGCGCGCCTCGTGCTCTACTGCCGGGCCGACGCTCCGGACGCGGGCTCACCATCGTGCGCGACCTGTGCGAGTTGCTCGAGTTCAACGCGCGCGGCAATGTCGCTCGCGCCATGTGCCGCTGGGACGGGCCGCCGCTGGGCTGATCAGGCGAGCACGAGTTCCTCGCGGCCGTGCCAGACGCGCAGGTCGCCCTCGCGCAACGAGACGATCAGCGCGAGCGCGTAGCCCTCGCGCGTGAGGTCGCGCTCGGATGGCACGGCTGGCGCGTCGACATGCGAGTGCCACGCACCGAGCACTTCCTGTCCGCGCGCGCACGCCTCGCGCTCCGCCGCGATCACATGGAGCGGCTCGATCTCGAAGGCGGATTCGTCCCGCGCGGCGTTCTCGAGCACATCGACCTTCTCGATCGCCACCGCGCCCGGAAGGCGGCGTCCGACCAGCAAGCCGCAGGCCTCGCGCGGCGCGGCGCGGCGCGCGCACTGGAGCAGCTCGAGGCGCAACTCCGGCGGCAGGTGCGCGCGCGTCGGCGTCACAGCTTCCAGACCGCGGCGTTGCGCGGGCACTCGACGCGCGCGAAGCCGCGCTGAGCGAGCGTGCGCGCGAGCGGCAGGCGCTGGTCGTTCTCGCCGTGCACCAAGAAGAGCGTCTTGCACTGCGGCGCGATCGGCGCGAGCGTCTGCAGCAGCCCGTCGCGGTCGGCATGCGCCGAGAAGCCGTTCATCACGGTGATGCGGGCGCGCACGGCGCGCAGCATTCCGAGGAGGTTGACCTCGCGCGCGCCCTCGACGAGGCGGCGGCCGAGCGTGCCCTGCGCTTGGTAGCCGACGACGGCGACTTCGGTGTCGGGACTGCCGATCGACCACGCGAGGTGGTGCAGGATGCGGCCCGACTCCATCATGCCCGAGGCCGACACGATCACCATCGGACCCTTGGCCTGGTTGAGCGCCTTGCTGTCGTCGACGGTCTGCGTGAAGTGCACTTTCAGGCGATGCTCGCCCGACTCGGCCTTGCGCAGCCGCGCGAGCGCCTCGTCGTCGAAGCATTCGCGGTGCTTGTAGACGATCTCGGTCGCGCGCTTGGCGAGCGGGCTGTCGACATACACCGGGATGTCCGCGATCTTCTTGCGCTCGAAGATGCGCGAGAGCGCGTAGAGGATGTGCTGGGTGCGCCCCACGGCGAAGGCTGGGATCAGGAGCTTGCCGCGTCGGCGCTTGTGCAGCCGCTCGACGGCGAGCGAGAGTTGCGCCTCCGTGTCGTCGACGGGCGGGTGGCAGCGGTCGCCGTAGGTGCTCTCGCAGATCACGATGTCGGCGCTCGCGAGCGGCACGGGATCGCGCAGGATCGGCTGCGGCCGCCCGTAGTCGCCTGAGAACACGACACGCACGGTCTTGCCGCGCTCCTTGGCCTCCAGTTCGACCCACGACGCTCCGAGGATGTGGCCGGCGTCGTGCAGCCGCACGCGCAGGTTCGGCCCGACTTGGAACCAGTCGCCCCAGTGGTGGGGGACGAAGCGCGGCAGGGTGTCGCGCACATCTTCCTCGAGGTACAGCGGCAGCACCTCGCGCTTGGGCGGGTTCGACATCGCGAGCGCGGGCGCGTCGTCGTGGGTGTAAAAGTGCGACAGTCTGTGGCGCACCCCCCGGCGTTCCTCGCGGTGCTCGTTGCGCGCGCGCACCTTGTCCATCACGCGGCGCTTGTTGAGGAACTCGGCGTCCTTCAGCTGGATGTTGGCGCTGTCCAGCAGCATGGGCTCGGCGAGATCGACCGTCGCGCCGGTCGAGTGGATCGGTCCCTTGAAGCCGCCGCGCACGAGCATCGGCAGGCGCCCCGAGTGGTCGATGTGCGCGTGCGAGAGGATCACCGCGTCGATCGCGCGCGGGTCGAAGCGGAACTGCGAGTTGCGGCGGTAGGTGTCCTCGCGGTGGCCTTGGAACAGCCCGCACTCGAGCAGCACTTGCCGCCCGCCCGCGCGCAGCACATGGCAGCTGCCAGTCGTCCCGTCCGTCGCGCCGTGAAACTCGAGTTCCATGCACCTAACTGTCTAGCGCCGGGCGCGCCCGGTCCACAGGGGAGCGCCGAAATGCGCCAAGTGCCCGAGGTGGCGGGGACACGCAGGCCGCCCTGGCTCGCCCTGGCCCGGGCGTCAGCGGCAGTTGGCGGCGGCCCGCGAGCGCTCCGCGGTACACCGCGTCCATGTCGAGAGGACCCGGTTCTCGCTCGCGTGCGTCGCGGCGCCCGACTTCGTGCGCTGGGTCGGCCCGCCCCGCGCCGTGCAGAAGCTGCACCCCGCGCTCGAACGACAGCTCGCGGACGCTGCGGACGGCGCGCTGCTCGGCGTGCATGTGCGGCTACAAGTGCGACGGCAACCCGACCGTGCGCACGGTGGCCGTCAACTCCATCGGCAACGCACTGGGCAACTCCTGCACGGGCAGCTACTCCTTCGTGTTCCCCACGGCCTGCATGAACTCGGTCGGGCTCGGCCCGGGCGGCACCGTGTACGCGCAGTGGTGGCTGCGCGATCCGGCGAGTGCGAGCACCACGGGGCTCTCCAACGCGCTGCGCTTCACGGTCTGCGAATAGGCTAGGGCAACGCGGGCCCGGGCGGATCGCGCCGCGGGCGGTAGCACGAACGGGACGGCGGGGCTAGAGTCCCCGCCGTCCCTCGGCGCATCTCACACGCATGAAGCACATCGCTCGCACGCTTGTCCTCGTCCTGCCGTTCGCCCTCGCCGCCTGCATCGAGCAGGCCGACTCGTCGCTGCTCTTCCAGCCGCGCTCCGCGCGGGTCGCCTCCGGGGCCACGACTCCGATCCTCGTGCGCGAGCGAGTGTTGGCGTTCTTCGCGGACGAGCTCACCACGGGCGCGGGCGGGACTGACATGAACGGCGACGGCGACAAGCTCGATCGCATCGCCGTGGTCGCGGACATGGTCAACGGCAGCGAGGTGCGGCTCGACATCGCGACGCGCGAGATCGCGCTCGCCGGCAACAGCCTGTACCTCGTCGTCGACGAGGTGGAGGACGCCACAGACCACAACGCCGACAGCGATGCACTCGATCTGGTGCTGATGAGAGTGGCGAGTGGCTCGCCGTCGCCGGGCGGAGTCAGCTTCGTCGCGGAGCTGCGGCGCACCGCGCACGGCCCGGCGATGGTCGCGACCGACAACGAGAAGCTGTTCTACTGCGCCGCACCGGGCAGCACGCCGCTCGCTGCGGGAGAGACGGGCATCTCGGTGATCACGCTCACTGGTGGAGCCCCGAACCTGCCCGTGCGCGTCCTGCACGATGATCCGGCCACGACGCTCGCCGCACCGGAACTCCTCGGCAGCGATGGCAATGTGCTGTTCGTCGGGCTCGACGAGAGCGACGAGGGGCGCGACCTCAACGCGGACGCGGACACGCTCGACGACCATGTGCTCGCGCTCGCCAACGCCGCGCTCGGCACGCCCAAGATCAAGTCGACCGGCAAGGCGATGGCCGACCACGACTCGCCGCTGCGTGCGGCGCCCGGGATCGGCGGCGAGACCGTGGTGGCGTTCTTGGTCGACGAGGCTTCGCAGGGTGCAGCATCGCTCAACAACTACGCCGGCGCGTTCGCGAACTGGCGCCCCGCGCACTGCACCTCGAACGACACCGATGCGACCGACGAGGTGCTGCACTATGTGTGGCTGAGCTCGTTCCTCGCGGGCACGACGCAGCCGGTGAACACGGCGCTCGCGGGCGAGGAGCGCGTGCTGGTCGCCTCGAATGGCACGGCCGCCTTCGTGGCCTCGATCGTGCCGGAGTCGGACGACGGCAACTGCGCGACGGTGGGCCTGAACAACGACGGGGACACGAACGACGACATCCTGCGCTGGGTCAAGGTCGAGACGCAGCTTGGTTCCTCGGGCGTGTTCACGGCCGCGATCGGGCTGGTGGCGCTCGAGGATGTGCCCGGCGGCACGCACGGCGCCACGGACTTCGACGGTCGCTGGATCGTGGTGATCGACGAGGCCGCTGACGGCCGCTCGTGGGACGGCGAGGTCTCGAACACGACCAACAACATCGAGCACCTCGTGGCGTGGCTCGATCCCGCGGACGGCAACTCCGCGCAGTGGATCTCCGACCACTCGCCCGCGCCGGGATTCCAGTGCGGCGGCTCGAGCTGGATGGGCGAGCTCGAGGATCGCGTGCGCGTCGGAGTCGGCTTTCAGGAGAGCGTGTTCGGCGCGCCGATCAACGGCCGCGACACCGACACGCAGGACAGCGTGCCCGTCTTTGCGCGCTTCGACCCATCCAACGCGAACGACTTCGACTTCCCAGGTCCCGCTGTCGCCGCCGACGCCGACAATGTGGGCCTAGTGATCTCGAACAACATCGCCTACTACCGCGTCGACGAAGCCGCCGACAACTTCGACTGGAATGGGGACGGCGACAAGCTCGATCGCGTGCTGTTCCGCACCACGGTCTCGACGCTCGGGGACAGCTACTACCTGTCGCCTTCGTCCGATGTGCCTGGGCCGGTGGTCGTGGCCGACTCCGCCAATGTGGCCGCGGCGTTCCTCGCGGAGGAGTCGGCGGCGCGCGTCGACCTCAACGGCGACGGCGACAAGAACGACTTCGTCGTGCGCTGGATGCGCGTCGGTCCCTGAGCGCGCCGCGCGCGAGCTTGCGCGCGACCTAGGCGCGCGGCGGCGGCGACTGCATGCCGATCAGGAAGCGGGCGGCGAGCGCGGCCGACGCATCGGTGCTCATGCTGCGCGGCAGCACCTTGTGCAGGAGCGAGGTGCGCAGCGCGAGCGCTTCCTTCTGGGCGAGCTTGCCGTTGGCGTCGACGTGCGCGATGCGCTCGACGCCGTCGTCGGAGAGCGCGAGGAAGATGCGCTCGACCGCAGCCTCGCGGAAACGGTCGAGGAAGCCGCGCTTGAGCTCGACGGCTCCGCGCGGGTGGATGCGCTCCACGCCCGTGCGCCACGCGCTGCGCTCGGACACGAGCAGCAGGTGGTTGAAGATCAGCTTGTTGGTGCCCATCGAGAGCGCCTTGCGCGGCACGGTGGCGTTCACGATCTCGTCGAGCTGCGCGAGGCCGTCGATGCGTTTGAGGCGCGTGACCACCTCCCAGCGCTCGTCGGGCACGAAACGGTCGGCGCTCATCTCCCAATAGAGGTGGCCGAGCCCCTGCGTGCGGGCGAAGCGCGCGAGGTGGTAGGGCACGAAGTGGTTGTGCGCGATCGTGTCGGCGGCGAGGTGCGCGAGGTAGCCGCAGATGAAGGCGCGCTCGAAGTCGCTCGAGGCCAGCGCGCGCATCTCCGCGACGATGCCCCAGCGATGGCAGTGGCTGTAGGGTCCGCCGGCCGCCTTCAAGTTGATGATGTCGGCGGCGATGTGGCCGTAGGCCCAAGCCTCGCGCTGCTCGGTGACCAAGCGGCGCACGCCGGGTCGCAGGCGCTCGCGCTGGCGGAAGACGCGGTGCTCGAACTCGAGGTGGTTCCCGGGGCCCCAGGCGAGGGCGAGCGGGAGCAAGGCAACGAGAAGCAGCAGGGCGAAGGCCATCACCGGAAGTTGTCCTAGGCCGGGGCGGTGTGGATTTCGCGCCCGAAATTGGGGCGGCTCAGCTCCGCTCAGTCGCGCCAGGCGCGCACGACCTTGCCGTCGTCGAACTCGACGTAGGCGGCGTGGGAGGTCTCCGTGCGCGGCCGGTTGTCGATGATCAGGACGCTGGAGCCGCTCGCGCTCTCCGTCTCGCGGTAGCCCCATGTCCACAGTTCGCGCTCGCTGCCGAGCTCGATCTTCTGCATCGGCTCGCCGAGCAGGGCGAGCACGAAGCGGCGGCCACAGCCCTTCTCGATCTGGTCGAGGGTGGTGGTGCTGATGACGATGTTCTTGGTGGAGAGAGCGCTCGTGCGGCAGGCGGCGAGCGCGCCGGGGAGGCACAGCAGCAGCAGGACGGCGCAGCGGGTCATGGGTGAGTCTCCGCACGGAACGATAGCGCGCGTGGAGCGGCGCCGCGACGGAACCTTGCAAGGGGTGCGACGGTGGGGGATGTTGAAGCCATGGAGAGACGTTTTGTCGGGGCCCGGCTGGCTCGCCCCGACGGGCCGGCGAAGGTGTCCGGCCACGCGCGCTATGTGGCGGATGTCGCGGTCCCCGGTGCGTGGCTCGGCGGGACTGTGCGCTCGCCGGTCGCGCGCGGCACGCTCGAGGGCTTCGACTTCGATCCGGACTTCGACTTCACGCGCTGCACGCTCGCCGGTCCAGCGGATGTGCCGGGCGCCAATGTGGTCGCGATGCTCGCGGAGGACATGCCGCTGCTCGCGGCGCGCGAGGTCGAGCACATGGGCGAGGCGCTGCTGCTCGTGGCGGCGCCCGACGAGGCCACGCTGTGCGCGGCGCTGGCCGCGATCCGGCCGCGCATCGCGCCGCGCACGCCGCTGCTCGACGCGCGCGAGTCGCAGCGCGTGTTCAAGCGTATCGAGATCCGCAAGGGTGACGCTCCGGCCGCGCTCGCGCGGGCCGAGCTCGTGATCGAGGGCGAGTACGAGACGGCCTCGCAGGAGCAGATGTACATCGAGCCGCAGGGCATGGTCGCGTACCCGCCCGACGCGCAAGGCACGCTCGTCGTTCGCGGCTCGATGCAGTGCCCGTACTACGTGCAGAAGGCGCTGGGCCGGGCGCTTGCACTGCCGCCAGAGCGCGTGCGAGTCGTGCAGGAGGCGACCGGCGGTGGCTTCGGCGGCAAGGAGGACTATCCCTCGGTGCTCGCCTGCCATGCGGCGCTGCTAGCGCTGCGCGCGGGCCGTCCGGTCAGCATGCTCTATGACCGGCACGAGGACCTCGTTGCGACGCACAAGCGTCATCCCTCGCGCGTGCGTCATCGCACGGCGGTGGATCGCGACGGTCGCCTGCTTGCGATGGAGATCGATGTGCTGCTCGACGGCGGCGCCTACACGACGCTCTCGCCCGTGGTGCTCTCACGCGGCTGCATCCACGCCGCCGGGCCCTACCGCTGCGGCCACATTCGCATCGAGGGACGCGCGGTCGCGACGAACCATGTGCCGTACGGCGCGTTCCGCGGCTTCGGCGCGCCGCAGACCTGCTTCGCGATCGAGCGGCACATGGACCGCATCGCGCACGAGCTCAGGCTCCACCCGTTCGAGCTGCGGCGGCGCAACCTGCTGCGCGAGGGCGACACGACGGCGACTGGCCAGCTCTTGCGCGAGAGCGTCGGCTCACAGGCAGTGATGGAGCGCATCGCAGCGCTCACGGGCTTCGACCGCCACGCGTGGCGCGCCCCGCGAGCCGGGCGCGTGCGGCGCGGTGTCGGGCTCTCGTTCTTCTTCCACGGCGCGGGCTTCACCGGCGCTGGCGAGACCCTGCTGCAGGGCAAGGTCGCGCTCGAGCTCGAGGCTGACGGGCGCGCGCTGGTGCGCGCGGCTTCCACGGAGTTCGGCCAGGGAACGGAGACGCTGTTCCAAGCGATCGCAGCCGAGGCGCTCGGCTGCGAGCAGGACGATGTGGCGATCGCGCAGCCCGACACGCACGCGGTGCCGAACTCCGGGCCGACCGTCGCATCGCGCACCTGCATGGTGGTCGGAGGCGTGCTCGCGCGCGCCTGTCGCGAGTTGCGGGAACGCATCGGCGCGGGCGAGTTCCGCACGCGCGCGCGGGCCTTTCTCGCGCAGGGCGGCGACGGGCGCGTGGAGCTGCGCTACGAGCCGCCGCCGACGCTCGAGTGGAACGAGGAGACCTACACGGGCGATGCGTACCCGGCCTACGGCTGGGCGGCCGATGTGGCCGAGGTCGAGGTCGACCTCGACACCTTCGAGGTGCGTGTCACGCGCTTGACGAGCGCGGTCGACTGCGGCACCCCGATCCAGCCCCAGATGGTGACCGGCCAGTTCGAGGGCGGCTCGCTGCAGGCCGTGGGCTTCGCGCACCTCGAGGTCGTGACTTCGCGCGACGGCCGCTGCTTGCAGGACCGCATGGCGACCTGCATCATTCCCACCGCGCTCGACGCGCCGGAGTTCCGCACCGAGCTCGTGCCCGTGCCGTTCTCGCGCGGGCCCTTCGGCGCCAAGGGCGTGGGGGAGATGCCGATGGATGGCGGCGCGCCCGCGGTGCTGTCGGCGATCGAAGACGCGCTCGGGCTGCACATGTGCAGCGTGCCGGCGACGAGCGAAAAGCTGTGCGAAGCGTGGCTCGCCCTGCATCCGGAGGAGCGGCTGTGAAGATCGTCGTGCGCATGAACGGGATCGAACGCGAGCTCGAGGTCGAGCCGCTGCGGCGCTTGCTCGATGTCGTGCGCGTCGAGCTGGGACTCACGGGCACCAAGGAAGGCTGCGGCGAGGGCGAGTGTGGCGCGTGCACGGTGCTCGTCGACGGCGTCGCGGTGAACTCCTGTCTCGTACCGGTGTGCCAAGTCGACGGCGCGCGCGTCACGACGATCGAAGGCTCGGGTTTCGAGCCTGAGCAGCGCGCGTTTCTGGAGGAGGGCGCGGCGCAGTGCGGCATCTGCACGCCGGGCATGATCGTGATGACGCGCGCCTTCACGGAGCGCTGCTCCGCGGAGGGTCGCGTGCCGACGCTCGACGATGCGCGGACGGCGCTCGCGGGCAACCTGTGTCGTTGCACTGGCTACGGGGCGATCCTGCGTGCGGCGCTCGCGGCGGCGAAGGAGCGCGCGTGAGCTGCGAGGTCACGGTCGCGCGCGACCTGCGCGGGGCGCTCCTCGCGCTCGCGCGGCCCGGGGCTCCGACGCAGGTGCTCGCCGGCGGCACGGACTTGATGGTCGAGCTTCGCACAGGGCGCGCGCGGCCCGAGCGCGTCGTCGACGTGTGGAAGCTCGATGAACTGCGCGGCGTGCGCGCGGAGGCGGCGGGCCTGCGCATCGGCGCCCTTGCCACGTGCGCGGAGCTGCGCCGCGATCCCCGGGTGGCGCACGGCGCTGCGCTCGTCGCGCAGGCCTGCGCGGAAGTCGGCGCGGAGCAAATTCAGGCGCGCGCGACGCTCGGCGGCAACCTCGGCACGGCGTCGCCGGCCGCGGATCTCAATCCGGCGCTCGTGGCGCTCGGGGCGCGCGTGCGGCTCGTGTCGCTGCAGGGCTCGCGCGAGCTCGACTGCGAGGAGTTCCTCGCGGGGTATCGCCGGACATTGCGACGGCCCGACGAACTGGTGGAGTCCGTCCTCGTGCCCACGCGGCCCGCGGGCGAGCGCTGCGGCCTGCGCAAGGTCGGCACGCGCCGGGCGCAGTCCATTTCGAAGCTCGTGGTCGCGCTCGCCCTGTCCGTCGAGGGACAGCGCATCGCGTCGCTGCGGGCCGCGGCCGGTTCGGTCGGACCGCGCACGCTGCGGCTCTCGGCTCTCGAGGGCGCGCTGCTCGGCGCTCCGCTCGAGCTCGCCGCACTGCGCGCAGCCGCGCGACGCAGCGCTCACGACGACATCGCACCGATCGACGACGTGCGCTCGAGTGCTTCGTACCGCCGTCAGGCCTTCGCCCGCGTGCTCGCCACGCTGCTCGGCGAGCTCACCGGAGCTTCCGCATGCCCTTCCTGATCTTGCTGGCCCTCGCCCTCGGCGCCGCCGTGTGCCTGCAGAGCACGGTCAACGGCCAGCTCTCGCTGCGCCTCGGCCTCCCGCTCACTCTGATGATCAATTCCGGCACGGTCTTCGCCGGATCGAGCCTGTGGTACCTCGTGGCGCGCACGGCGGGGCAGATGCCCGAGCGCACCCCGGCGCCGTGGTTTCTGTTCACCGGCGGCTTGTTTGGGCTCGTGATCATTTCGTGCGCGGCCGTGGCCTACCCCCGGCTCGGCGCGGGCGTCACGACCGCGCTCGCCGTGGGGGCGCAGGTGGTGGTCGCCCTGCTGCTCGACCGGCTGGGTGCGACCGGCGCGCGCCTGCCGCTCACCACGGAGCGCGTCGTCGGTCTCGTGCTCGTGGCGCTCGGCGTGTGGCTGGCGGTGGCCTCGCCGCGCGCGCGCTGAGCGGACGCGGAGAGGTGCGGGAGCTACACTCGCGCGCAGCGTGAAGGTCCGCTCGTTCCTCGCTGGTGCGCTGCTCGCGCTCGCCGCATGCGGCGATGCGGACGAGCTCGGCTCCTACCGTCTGGCGCGCTCCGTCGAGGGTGCGCGGCGGTTGGAGGTGATCGTGCCGGAGTCGGTCGACGCCCGGAGGCTCGAGCGGCTGGCGGAGACGGTCCGGGGTGCAGGGCGTTTCGAGGTGGAGCTCGAGCGCGGCACGGAACTCGACGGCGGTGCGGCGCGCATCCTGTTCGCGGACGCGACGACGCCCGGGATCGGCGCCATCGCGCAACTGCACGGCGTGGTGTTCGAGCCGGGCACCAACGCCGTTTGGTTTCAGGGTCGCCGCTACCACGGCTCGCGCGAGGGCATCCTGCTCGTGGTCGAGGATCCGCGCCGCGCCGACTGGCCGGTGTGCGCGTACATCGCCAGTGATGCGCAGGTTGCCGCGGGCCTCGCGAGCGAGCTGCTGCCGAGCTGGAAGCCCGGCTTCCGCACTTGGCGCGGCGGCCGCATCGAGAGCGAAGGACTGTGGAGCGATCACGGCGGATTGCTCGCTTCGAGCGCGGGGGCGGCGCTCGAGGAACTCGGGACATGGCCGGAAGTCGTGCGCGCGGGTCCGGGGTGCGAGCTGGTGGTTCACGGAGCGGTCGATGCGAGCGCGGAGCAGCGCTGGGTCGAGCGGCTCGCGAATGTGCAGCGCATCGCGGTGGCGCACTTCGGCGAGCCGCGCGAACGAGTGCGCGTGCACCTGTGGCCGGACGGCGAGAGTTTCTCCGTCGCGACCGGTGCCAAGGCGCTTTCCGCAACATGCGGGAGCGAGCTCGACCTCCACGGGGTCGTCGCCCCCGATGTGCTCGACGATCGCGGCGCCGGTTTTGCGCGCGCGCTGGCGCTCGCGAGCCTCGGCGAGCCGCGCGAGGACTGGATGGCCGACGCCGTCGGTGCGGCGTGTGCCGAAACCTGGTGCGGCGTCGTACGGCTGGCGGACTGGCGCGAGCACCTGCGCGCCCGCGGTCTCGCCGCTGGGTTCGAAGATGCGCTGCACGCTGTGGACCCGCTCGCTTCACCGCACCTCGTGCTCGCGCTGCGCGCCGCGCTCGTGGCCGAGCTCTTCGACATGCAGCGCGCGGACCTCGTGCGCGCGATGTGGACGGAGGGCAGCGCGGCGGTGGAGTTGCCCTGGGCCGCGCTGCGCGCGCGCTGGGCGGCGAATCCTCTGCCGCGCGAGCTCGTGCGCGATCGGCGCGCTCGCGCGCTCGCGGCAGGTTTCGCGAAAGGCGTGCATCTGACCGCGCCGCGCGACAGGGATGGCCGCAGCTTCCGCACGCTGTCGAGCCGCGGCGCATTCGCGGCGCTCGCCGACCTGAAGGGGCGCGGCGTCGATGCCTTGGCGCTCGATCCGCATGTCTGCGCTCGTCCGCGCATCACATGGTGGCCCGCAGGCTCGCGCAGCACGCCCTTCGACTCGACCGTGCACGACCACGAGCTGCTCGTGCTCGCCCGACGCGCACGGCAGCTCGGAATGCGCGTGATGATCACGCCCTCCCTGCTCGACGCTCCGACGGGCGGCCTGGCGAGCGCCTCGATGATGTTCGACGAAGCGCACTGGGGGCGTTTCTTCGAGCAGTTCGAAGCGCTTGCGATCCACCATGCGCTGCTCGCGGAGCTGTGCGACGCGGACCTGCTGTGTCTGGGCAACGGACTCGGTGAGGCGACCGACAGCGTGCGCGACGATCTCGCCGCGGGCTGGATTCCACCGGCCTACTTGCTGCACAACACCGCACGCTGGCGCGAGTTCATCGCCCGCGTGCGGCGCGCGTGGACGGGAGCGCTGACCTACGCGGCTCGGGATCTCGGGGAGGCGCAGCAGCTCGAGTTCTGGGACGAGCTCGACTATGTGGCCGTCGATCTCTATTGCTCGCTGCGCGTCGCGACGGACTCCAAGGAGCTCCCCGACGATGCAGCGTGTGCCGAGCGCTACCGCGCCTTCCTGCGCGAGCTGCGTGGCTTCGCGGCGACGGCGCACAGGCCGTGGATCGTGGCGGAGTTCGGCCTGCCGCCGACATCGCTCGCCACGCTCGATCCCGCGGCGGGGCTCGGCTCCTACGATGTTCAGGAAAGCGCACGCGTCGCGCGTGCCTTCGCCGCAGCGCTGGCGACCGTGCGACGCGAGCCGCAGCCTCCCGCGGGCGTGTATGTGTGGTGCTGGACCACCGATCCCGAGCACGGCAACGGCGTCGATCGCAGCTTCACGCTGCAAAATCGGCCGGCGGCCGAGGCGCTCGCCGAGATGTACGGAGGAGGTTGAGCGTGTCGAGCGCACGCGTGCGCGCCCCGCTCGCCCCCGCAGCCGTCGAGCTCGCGCTGCACAGCGTGGCGCTGACGGAGCTCGCGGGCGTGGGGCCCTCGCGCGCGGCCCGACTCGCGGCGCTGGGAGTGAACAATGTCCTCGAGCTCTTGTGCGTCCTGCCGCGCCGACTTGAACGCGCCGGCGCCCCGTGCCCGCTCGCGCAGGCGCGTGCGCTCGCGAGCAAGTGCGCACAGGACGCGGGGGAGAGCGAGCTGGAGGACTGCGAGGGGGTCGCGCCCGCGCTCTCGTGCCGCGTGCGCGGGACCGTCGTGCGCCAGCGTTTCTCGCGCTTCGGAGCGCGCTCGCTCTTGCGCGTCGCGATCGCGGACGGTGCCGAGGCGCTCGAGCTGCTGTTCTTCAACCAGCCGTGGCTGCGCGAGCGCTTTCGCCCCGGCGACGAGGTCGAGGCCGAGGGGAGAGCGGCGTGGGCCAAGGGTGCCGCGCTCGTGGTGCGCCGACTCGGCAGCGCCACCTCGCCCCTGCCCGAGCCCGGCACGCTCACGCCCGTCTATCCGGGGACCGAGGGCCTCTCGCAGGAGATGCTGCGCGCGCTGTGCCGACAGGCGCTCGAGCAGTTTGGGTCGCATTTGCGCGAGCCCTTGCCCGCGCTGTTGCTGGAGGAACATGGCTTGCTGGCGCTGCCCGAGGCCGTGCGGGAGTTGCATGCGCCGAGCGACGAAGCGCGGCATGCGCGCGCGCGCGCGCGGATGGCGCTCGAGCCGCTGATCGCCTTGCGTGCGGGCCTCGAAGCGCGACGACGCGAGCGTGCGCGAAAGTCGGCGCTCGTCGTGCGTGTCGACGATCAGGTCGAAGCCGAGATCCGGGCCGTGTTTCCGTTTGCGTTCACGCGCGGGCAGCTCGCGATCGCGCGCACGCTGCGGGACGATCTCGAGCGTGGCCATCCGATGCGCCGGCTGCTGCAGGGCGATGTCGGTTCCGGCAAGACGGCGCTCGGCGCGTTCGCGTGCCTGCTCGCGGCGCGCGCCGGCGCGCAGGCCGCGTTCCTCGCTCCGACCGAGCTGCTGGCGGAACAGCATCTGCGCGGACTGGCCCCGTTGTTCGCGCGCGCTGGACTGCGCACGGCCGTGCTGTGTGGATCGCTCTCGACGCGCGAGCGGCGTGCGCTGCTCGCGGCCCTCGCCGGAGGCGCGCTCGATGTGCTGTTCGGCACGCACGCGCTCTTGGGCGAGTCCGTGCGCTTCGCGCGGCTCGGACTCGCGGTGATCGACGAGCAACACCGCTTCGGCGTCGCTCAGCGCGAGCGGCTGTTCGACAAGGGACGCGATGTTCACGGCCTGCTGATGACCGCGACGCCCATTCCGCGCTCGCTGGCGCTCACCGTGTACGGCGACCTCGATGTGTCGACGCTGCGCGAGAAGCCGCCCGGGCGTTCGCCGGTGCGCACGCGGCGCGTGCACTCGCCGCGCGAACTCGTGCGCGAGCTCGAACCGCGGCTCGAGCGCGGCGAGCGCGTGTTCTGGGTCGTGCCGCGCATCGAGTCGGGCCAGGAGGACGATGTTGGCGCGACGGAACGCCATGCGCGCATCGCGCAGGGACGCTGGGCGCGCCACGGGGTCGAGCTGGTGCACGGCAAGCTCGAGGCGGAGGAGCGCGAGGAGCGACTGGCGCGCTTTCTCAGCGGTGATGTGCGCGTGCTCGTCGCGACGACGGTCATCGAAGTCGGAGTCGACGTGCCTCAGGCCACGGCGATCGTGATCGAGTCGGCCGAGCGCCTCGGTCTCGCCCAGCTGCACCAGCTGCGCGGGCGCGTCGGACGCGGAGTGAGCCCAAGCTCGTGCTACTTGATGGGCAAGCGCTCCGCAGGCGCGCGCCTCGAGCTGCTCGAACGCACGGACGACGGCTTCGAGATCGCCGAGGCCGATCTCGCCCAGCGCGGAATGGGGGATCTGCTCGGCCTGCGACAGGCGGGCGCGAACCGCGAAGGCCTCGCGAGCGACGAGGTCGACCTCGAGCTGTGCGAGCTCGCGGCGAAGCTGTGCGAGCGCGCGCCCGAGCTGCTGGACACCTACGCCCACCGCCGGCGGCTTTCCTAGTGCTGCGCGCGCGCCGTCTGGGCGCATTTCGATGCGGGGAACGCGTCCGTGGGTCCGATTCCGCGCACCACCGACTCGAATCGCGTATCTTCTCGCGCCCCGCGGATAGCTCCTGCGCCCGCGCGCCACCGCGAACGACCATGCACGCCGCCCGCATTCCTTTGCTCGCACTCGCGCTGTTCTTCGGCACGCTTGCGCCGCTCGGCCGCGGGCAGGTCGTGCTGCCGCCGTCGCCGGCGGGGGGCGCGAATCCGCAGCAAGGCGGGACTCCCGAGCGGGAGAGCAAGCAGAAGCAGGATCCGCGCGTGCTGCCGGACACGCCGCGCGGGTTCAACGCCGAGCGTGCCGAGCGCGAACTCGAGCTCCCCGACGCCCGTCCCGTGCTTGCGCCGCGCACGCCTCCGGCGGTCGCGCCCGTCGAGCCCGCGACATTGGCGCCCGCCGTGCCGGTCGCGGGCGAGGCCAACGCGGCGAGCTATGTGCTCGCGGAGGTCGCCAAGCTGCGCGATGTCGGCAGTCCGATGCTCGAGCAAGCGACCACGAGCCTCGTGCGCATGGGCGAGGTCGGTCGCGCGGCGGCGCTCGGCGCGCTCGGTAGCGACCACGCGCCGACGTTTCTCGTCGGACTGCGCGCGCTGCTCGCGAGTGGCGAGCCTCTCGACGCGGAGCGCGCGCTCGCGCGCCTCGACGAGCGCCTGCCGACGGCCGCCGCTTCCGCTGCGGTCGAAGCGCTCTGCGAGCTCGCCCCTGCGCGGGCCAATGTCGAGACTCTCTCGCGCCTGCTCGGGCATCGGCAGACGCCGGTGCGAGTTGCCGCGCAGCGTCGGCTCGCCGCGCTCGGGGAGGCGCTGCCCGCGAGCGCGCTCGCGACGCCGCTCGGTCACAAGGACGCCGACACTCGGCTGCGCGCAACCTCGCTGCTCGAGAGCTCGCGCGATCCGCTCGCGACGACCCTGCTGCTCGAGCGCCTCGGAGATGCCAATGGCGCCGTCGCGCGCCGCGCGGTCGATGCGCTCGCACCGCGCGCTGCGGACGGGCTCGACGCCGAGCTCGTCGTGCGTGCGTTCGCGGAGCGCGGACTGTTGCGTCGCGGAGCCTACGCGTTGCTCGCGCTGTGCGAGCGCGAAGACCTGCGGCTCGAGCCCGTGCTCGGCGCCACGCATGTGCCGCGGCTCGTCGAAGGACTCGGCTCGCGCGACTCGCTCGTCGCGGCGGCGAGCGCCGCCGCGCTCGCCGGCATCGGCTTTCGCAGCCCCGAAGGTCTCGACACGACATGGCTCGATCTCGGTGTTCCGCACCGGCTCGTGCGCGCGATCTCGGCCGAGGACTTCTCGCCCGACTTCAGCTCCATCGTGCCGACGGCGGTGCGTCGCCTGCACCTGATCACCGGACAGAACTTCGGCGCCGATGGCCCGCGCTGGGTGCAGTGGTGGAGCGCACACGCGAGCGGCTTTCGGGCCGCGCGCGCGGCGATGGCCGTGCGCGCCGAGGACGCCGGGGCCCTCGAAGTGCGGCTCGAGGACGAGCTCGTCGTGGGCCGCACCAGCGTGCTTCGGCTCGTCGGTGCGCAGCGCGCGCGCGAACTCGACGCGCGCGGGCAACTCGACGAGCGCACACTCGTGCTCGCGCCGTCCCAAGCGCGCGCACTGTGGGATGTGCTTGCACAAGGCGGCATCTTCGGTGGCGAGCGCTTGCCCGGCGGGCGCGGGAGCTCGTTCGAGCCCGGTCGCACGCTGACGGTGGAGTGCCACGAGCGCGCGAAGTCGTTCCGCTTCGCGGGCGCCGCCTCCGAAGCATGGTTCGGCCGCGCAGTGGACGAGGTGCGCGCGCTCGAAGAGCGCAATCGCTGGCAGTTGTTCCCCGAGCCCGGAGTCGCGCTCGGGCGCGTGGCGTTGTGGGAAGCCGAGGCGCCGTGGTGGGAGGGCGCGAACGAGCCCGCGGCGCGCGCTGCGGCGTTGTGGCGTCGCGTGATGCTGCGCGCATCGAAGCTCCCGCCTGCGGAGCGCGACAGCGCCGTGACGGAGCTCGCGCGCATCCAGTCGCAGTCGGCTTGCGCCACCGCGGACGATCTCGGCGCGCTCATCGCGCTCTTGCGCGACGAACGCTTCTTCGGCGCGCGTGCGCGCACGCTGCTCGAGCTCGCGATGGCGGCGGCGCAGGGCAGCGCGAGTGAGCTGCCCAGCGACGCGGCGAGCGAGCTCGTCGATGTCTGGATCGCGGGCCTCGAGTCGAACGCGCCGGAAGAGCTCGCCGGCGTGTTTTCGCGCGCTGGCGTCGAGTTCACGCTCGCCCGCGCCCGCGACGAGCGTCCGTTCGTGCGCGCGGTCGCCGCGACGGCCTTGGTGCGCACGGGCGGGGAGCGCGAACTCACGGCCCTGCGCTCTCTGCTCGACGATTCCGAGCTGCGCGTGGTCGCGGCCGCGTTGCTTTCACTCGGCGAAGCGCGCGTCGTCGCTGCGACCGGCGAAGTGCTCGCGCGCACGCGACATGCCAATGTCGATGTGCGCGTCGCGGCCCTGCGCTCGCTCGGGCATCTGGGCGGTGACGCGGCGCTCGGCACGCTGCTCGCGTCGCTCTCGGACAGCGATCCGGCCGTGCGCATCGCCGCCGCCGAGGGCATGACCGCGCTGCGGGATCCCGGCAGCGTTCCGCTGCTCGTCTCGCTGCTCGCGAAAGGTCCGAAGGATGTGACCTATGCGCCCGCGCGGCGCGGGTTGCTCGCGCAGGGCAGCAAGGCTTGGGACGAGCTGCTGCGCATGGCGCGCGCGCCGTCGTCGAAGGCCCGTCGGGAGGCTGCGTTGCTGCTCTCCGAGCAGCTCGTTCCCCAGGCGATGTCGCCGCTGCTGACGCTGCTCGCCGAGGAGCCGGGCGACGCGCGCGTGGCCGAGGAACTCGCGGTGCTCTCGTGCCTCGACCTGCGCTCCAAGTCCAACGCTTCGGCCGCTTGGTGGGCGTGGTGGGAAGACGTGGCTCACGACGATCCTCAGGCTTGGCTCGCCGCCGCTGCTGGGCGGATCGGCCTCGCGCCGTGCGAGTCGTCCGCGATTCGCGCGGGGACGGGCGAGGGGCTCGCGTTCCTCGAACAGTGCGCGCGCCGCGACGAGAACTGGTTGTGCGAGCGCGCACGGCGCGAGTTCGCGCGGCTCGTCGGGCGCGACGTCGGCGCGCTGCCCTCGCGCGGGCGCCAGCGCGACCTGTGGCTCTCGACCTTGCGCGAGCAGCTCGCGGCGCGCGCGAAGGGCTGAGCATGGGCCGCCGTCGGCGCAACGATCGCGGGCGCTGGATTCACCGCGTGTTCTGGCTGGGCGTGCTCGCGTTCGTGGGGTGGTTCTCGGTCGAGCGCGTGGCGCGGCCCGTGATGGCCTCGGTCGGCTATCGGCGCGTCGAAGGCTATGGGGAGCTGATCCGCGCCGCGGCGGCGGAGTTTGGCCTCGATCCCAACCTGCTCGCCGGCGTGGCGCTGGCGGAGTCCAGCGGACGGCCCGAGGCGGTGTCCGAGGCGGGCGCGCTGGGCATGTTCCAGTTGATGCTGCCGACGGCCCGCGAGCGCGCGGCGCTGCTCGGGCTGAGAGAGCCCGAGCGCGAGGACCTGCTCGCCGATCCCGCGCTCAACGCGCGGCTCTCGGCCCACTACCTGCGCTGGCTCGCTCGTCGCTACGACGGCGACTTCGAGGCCGCGCTGGTCGCCTACAACGCGGGACCGGGGCGGCTCGACGGTTGGATTCGCAGGCACGGATCCTATCCTGCGTGGCGCTCGGAGAGCGTGGGGGAGAGCGCCGTGCTCGACTACGCGCGCCGCGTGCTCGCCTACCGCGACGAGTTCGCCGCGCGCGGCCACATCTCGCCGGCCTCGCCCGCGGATGGCACCGCGCGCGTGCTCGCGAGCGAAGTCCCGCCCGAGTCGCTCGTACCCGAGGCCCAATCCGCTCCCGTTCCTGTTCCAGACGCGCACTCCGATGTCGAACCTGACCTTGCGCCCACGACTCTCCCGGATCGTCCCTAGCCTGTTGCTCGCGCTCGCCGCGGTCCTCGCGCTCCCCACGCTCGCCTTCGCGCGACCGCAAGCAAATGGCAGCGCGCCCGTGAGCACGCAGGTCGAGCGCTTCAGCTCTCCGCGCGAGACGCTGGATGCGCTGCTCTCGATCTACGACTATGAACGCACGCGTCAGGCGAAGTTCCTCGATCGCGCCGCGCAGGCGTTCGAGGCGCGCGAGGGGCTCACCGGCGGCGAGCGCGCGCGCGAGTTCGCGCGCCTGCTCGGTCGCATCTTCGACCATGTCACGCTGATCGATCCGGAGCGCGTCGAGCGCGAGCTCGTCGTGGTCGACGACAACCGGCGGGCGTGGATCGTCGCGAGCGAGGTCGACCCCGAGTTCGTGCTCACCATCGGCTTTGTCGAGACGGACGACCACGGCTGGCTGATCGACACGACGACCTCCGCGCGCATCGACCAGTGGTATCGCCACGCCGCGGACCTGCCCCGCATCGAGTCGATCGGAGACAAGCCGCTCTCGACCGAGGAACTCGTGCGCAGTCTGGTGCCTGCGAAGCTGAAGGTCGGCGGCTTCCTGCTCGAGCCGTGGCAGTGGATCGGCTTCTTGATCCTGTTCCTCGTGGCGTTCTTCTTCGAGCGCATTCTCACGGTCTCGGTGCGGCCGTTGATTCGCAAGCTGTCGCGCTTCGAGGACGAGTCCCTGCCCTCGGAGATGCTCGCGCGGTTCGAGCGTCCCTTTGGATGGCTGCTGCTCGCTTGGCTGTGGCTCGCGGGCGTGCAGCTGCTCGATCTGCCGGTCAGCATCTACACGCCGGTGCGCATGGGCGTGCAGATGTTCACGACCGTGATGACGGTGTGGACTGCCTACCACCTCGCCGACATCGCCTGCTGGCCACTGCAGGTCAAGGCCGAGCGCAGCGAGAACAAGCTCGACGACATGCTCGTGCCGCTGCTGCGGCGCACGCTCAAGATCCTCGTGTTGATCGTCGGTGCGGTGGTGTTCGTGTCGAACATCACGGGCGATCTCTGGCACATCCTCGCCGGTCTCTCGATCGGTTCGCTCGCCATCGGCTTCGCGGCCAAGGACTCGGTCGAGAACCTGTTCGGCACCTTCACCGTGCTGCTCGACGGGCCGTTCAAGATCGGCGACCTCGTGAAGCTGAGCGAGATCGAGGGCACCGTCGAGGAAGTCGGCTTCCGCTCCACGCGCATCCGCACCCCGGAAGACAGCCTCGTCACGGTGCCCAACTCGCGCTTCATCTCGAGCCATGTCGACTGCCTCGGCGCGCGCCGCGAACGGCGCGTCAAGTTCAGCCTTGGCGTGACCTACGACACGCCCGCGCAGAAGATCGAGGCCTTCTGCGAGGGCGTGCGCGAGCTCATGCGCGCGCATCCCTATACGGCGAAGGACAGCTACCATGTGTGGTTCTCGAACTTCGGCGCAAGCTCGCTCGACATCGAGGTGATCTGCTTCATCGAGAGCACCGAGTTCCCGACCTTCGCACGCGAGCGCCATCGCCTGTTCCTCGACATCCTCCAGCTCGCGCAGCGGCTCGGCGTGAGCTTCGCGTTCCCGACCACGACCGTGTGGGTCGGTCGGCCGGAGGATCTCGCGCACAAGGATGTGCCCTCCGGTCGCCGCGCGGCCCTCGATCAGGGGCGTGCGAGCGCGAAGGAGCTGGCGCGCGAGAGCGTGGGCGGCCTGTCGGGCAAGCCTGCGCCGGTGCAGTTCGTCGAGGGCGACCCCGACGCGATTCCGCGCTAACCTGTGCAGCCCCATGAAGCTCTTCCTGCCCCTCCTCCTCGCCGCGGGCTCGCTCGCGTTCCTCGCCCCCTCAAAAGTGCGCGCGCCGCTCGTCGCCGACGAGGGCAAGGGCGGCGAGCAGCGCGGGCCGCTCGAGGAGCGCATGCACGCCATGGAGGACGCGATCCGCGCCCTGCGCCGCTCGCTGCGCGATCCCTCGAAGCAGGCCGACTCGCTCGCGAGCCTCGCCAAGCTCGAGGCCGACATCGTCGCGGCCAAGTCAGAGACGCCGCGCATGGCGGCCAAGCTGAGCGAGGCCGAGCGGCCGAGGTTCGTCGCGGACTATCGAGGCGAGATGATTCGCATGCTCGAGTCTGCCCTCGTGGTCGAGAAGGCCGTGCTCGGCGGCAAGCAGGAGGAGGCGCTCGCGGCCTTCGAGGATCTGCGCGGACTCGAGGATCCCTCTCACGCGCGCTTCACCGAGGAAGAGCAGTAGTTCCGTTCTCGGGCGAGCTCGCGGCGCCAACAGGGCCGCGTCCTCGTCCGTAGCCCCGCTCCCCGACCCGTCCGTATCGCCCCCGCGAGAACGCGGCGCACCGCGCACCCTCCAGCATGGAATCCCAGTCCTACGCCAACGCCGCCAACGCCCGCGAAGGCGCCTTTCTCGGCGAACTCACGCGCGCCCTGCACGAAGTCATCATCGGTCAGGACGAGCTCGTCCACGGGCTCCTCGTCGGCCTGCTGACCGGCGGCCATGTGCTGCTCGAGGGCGTGCCGGGCCTCGCCAAATCGCTCGCGGTCTCGAGCCTCGCGGGCGCCGTGCACGGCAGCTTCCGGCGCATCCAGTTCACGCCCGACCTGCTGCCGTCCGACCTCGTCGGCACGGAGATCTACAACGCGCGCGAGAGCACATTCTCGGTGCGCAAGGGCCCGCTGTTCGCGAACTTCGTGCTCGCCGACGAGGTCAATCGCGCGCCCGCGAAGGTCCAGTCCGCGCTGCTCGAGTCGATGCAGGAGCATCAGGTCTCGATCGGTGGCGAGAGCTTCGCGCTGCCCGCCCCGTTCCTCGTGCTCGCGACGCAGAACCCGCTCGAGCAGGAAGGCACCTACCCGCTCCCCGAGGCGCAGCTCGACCGCTTCGCGCTCAAGCTCGTCGTGCGCTATCCCTCGAAGGAGGAGGAACTGCGCGTGCTCGAGCGCATGGCGAAGACCGAGATCGCGCCCAAGGTGCGCGCGGTGGCGACGCTCGCGCAGATCGTCGCGGCGCGCGCGGCCATCGACACGGTCAAGCTCGATCCGCGCCTGCGCGAGTACATCGTCTCGCTGGTGCACGCTACCCGCGATCCGGCCGCGGTCGGACTGAAGGAGCTCGCCGGCCGCATCCGCTATGGGGCGAGCCCGCGCGCGACGATCTGGCTTGCGCTCACCAGCCGCGCGAACGCGTTCCTCGACGGCCGCGACTTCGTGACGCCCGCGGACATCAAGCGCGTGGCGCCCGATGTGCTGCGCCATCGCGTCGTGCCGACCTACGAGGCCGAGGCCGAGGGTCTCACGAGCGACAAGCTCGTCGCGCGCGTGCTCGAGACGGTCGCGGTGCCCTAGGAGCGCGAGACGGTGGTCAAAGAGCGTGCCACGTCGGCGGACCTGCTCGCGCCCGAGCTCTTGGCGCGGGTGAGCCAGATTCAGGTCCGCACGCACCGCATGGTGAACGATGTGCTGTCGGGCGCGTACCGCAGCACATTCCGCGGCTCGGGCGTGGAGTTCGAGGAGGTGCGGCCGTACCAGCCCGGCGACGACGTGCGCGGAATCGACTGGCTGCGCACGGCGAAAGCCGGCGAGCCGTTCGTGAAGAACTATGTCGAGGAGCGCGAGCTCACGCTCGGGTTTCTCGTCGACACCAGCCTGTCGATGGACTTCGGCTCGCGCAGCTGGACGAAGCGCGAGGTCGCGGCGGCACTGTGCGCTCTGTTGTCGTTCGTCGCCCAGCGCGCGCAGGATCGCGTGAGCCTGACGCTGTTCGGCGCGCAGCCCGGCTTGCACTTGCCGCCGCGCAAGGGCGCGGGAGCGGTCGCGCGCGTGATCCGCGAGGTGATCGCGGCGGCCACGACCGAGGGCGGCACCGACTTCGCGACGGCGCTCGAGCGTCAGGAGCGGCTGCTCCGGCGCCGCGCGATGCTGGTGGTGGTGAGCGACTTCGAGGGTTTCGACGCGCGGGCCTCGGAGAAGCTCGGGCGGCTCGCGCGGCGTCACGATGTGATCGCCGCGCGCGTAGTCGATCCATTTGAGCGGGAAATCCCGGCCGCCGGTCGCATCTGGCTGCGCGAGACCGAGGGCGGTCGCTTGGTCGAGGTCGACACGCGCTCGGGCGAGGTGCGCGGCGCGTGGAAGCGCGAGTACGAGCTGCGTACGGCCGCTCTCGCGAGCGAGCTCACGCGCTGCGGCGTCGACCTGCTCGAGCTCACCACCGACGGAAACCTCAGTGCTGCGATCGCCGATCCGCTCGCGCGCTACTTCCTGCTGCGCCGTCGTCGGCAAGCGAGGCCTGCGTGATCGCCGCGCTCGTGCTGGCGCTGTTGGCGCAGGATGGCGCCGCGCCCGTCGCGCGAGTGCGCTGGGAAACGAGCGCCGCGACGGCCGGCGTGGGCGAGGGCGTTGCGGCGGAGCTGATCGTCGAGCACGAGAGCGGCGCGCGCGCGCGCCTCGCACCCGACTGGGCGGACGGTGACTACTCTTGGCTGGAGCTCGCACCCGCGCGGCTCGATGCGCGCTCGAGCGCCGGCGAGACGCGCTGGAAGATCGAGCTCGCCTCGCTCGAGGCCGGCGAGCGCGAATTGCCGCAGGTTGAGCTGGAAGTCGAGCTGGCGAGTGGCGTCAAGGCCCGCGTCGAGCACCAGGCGCGCGCGCTGCGCTTTCAGCCCGCGTTGTTCGACGGCGAGGACGCGCCGCGCGAGCCGCGCGACTTCCGGCCGGCCGGACCGGAGGAGGCTGCGACGAGCTGGACCTGGCTTGCGGCAGGCCTTGTGGTGACCGCGCTCGCCGGTGCGGCCTGTGGTTGGCTGTTGCGCGCTCGTCGCAAACCCGCGGAGCCGCCGCCCTCCGCTGCTGCGCGGCTCGCCGAGCTCGGGACGCGCAAGCTCGACGACCCGGCGATCGTGCACGAGCTGTACTACGAACTGTCGCGGCTCGTGCGCGGCGAGCTCGATGCTCGCAGCGGCGCACGACGCGACGCGTGGACCGATGAGGAGTGGCTGGCGGGAGTGCGCGACTCGCTCGCGCCGGAAGCTGCCAGCGCGCTCGCCGAGCTGCTGCTTGCCTGCCGCGGTGCGAAGTACGCCGCCGCGCGTCCGACGGAGTGGGCCGTGCGCGAGGATCTCGCGCGTGCCGCGCGGGTGCTCGAGGGTGCGACCGGGGCGGCGAGGAGCGCGGCGTGACGATGCTCGCGTGGATCGCACAGGCCGCTTTGGCGGCGGAAGGCGTGAAGAGTGCCGCCGAGGCGCGCTACCACCTGTGGGGCGAGCTCTACCTCGCCGATCCGTGGTTTCTCGTGCTCGTGCCGCCGGCGCTCTTGTTGCTCGCGTGGGGACGCTCGCGGCGCGGACTCGAGCCGGGGCGCGTGCCCCTGCTGCCGTCGGCGCCGCCGCCGCAGACCTGGAGCCAGCGGCTCGGCTGGGTCCCGCTCGTGCTGCAGGCCGCCGCGGTCGTGCTCGTGTGCATCGCTCTCGCGCGCCCCGTGCGCGGCAACTCGGTGCGCCAGACGATCTCGGAGGGCATCGACATCGCGCTCGTCGTCGACCGCTCGGGCTCGATGAAGTACGACGACCTCGAACCAGGCAAGACGCGCCTCGATGTCGCCAAGCAGGTCGTGGGAGCGTTCGCGGAGCGCCGCATGACGGACCGCGTCGGCGCCTCGGACAGCTGCGCCCTGCTCACATTTGCGCAGTATCCGATGCTCCTGTGTCCGTTCACGCTCGACTACGGTGCGTTCGAGGGCTTCCTCGAGACCGTGCACTACGTGCGCAACGAGATGGAGGACGGCACGGCGATCGGACGCGGCCTCGCCAAGGCGGTCTCGATCCTCGCGGAGACGGACGCACAGTCGAAGGTCGTCGTGCTGCTCACCGACGGCGAGAACAATGTGCCGGACATCCTGCCGCTCAAGGCGGCGGAGCTCGCGCGCGAGAAGGGCGTCAAGGTCTACACCGTGCTCGCGGGCCGCTACGCGTTCCAGGAGGATGTGTTCGGCCGCGTGTACCGCACCGAGCGCGAGCTCGACGCGACGGAGCTCGAGCAGATCGCGGAGCTCACGGGCGGACGCTTCTTCCGCGCCAAGGATCGCGACTCGCTCGAGCGCACTTATGCCGAGATCGAGCGGCTCGAGCGGACCGAGCGACGCGAAGAGCGCTACACCGAGACCTTCGACCTGTACTTCGAGTTCCTGCTCGCCGGCCTGTGCGCGTATCTCGCCGCGTGGACGAGCGTGGCGACCTGGGCACGGAGGTTGCCGTGATGGGGGCGCTCGCGTTCCTCGGAGTCGACCTGCTGCGGCCGGGCCAGCTCGCGTGGCTCGGCGCGGCGCTGGCGCTGGCGCTGCTCGGCGCGCGCGCCCTGCACCGCCGACGCCTCGAGCGCGAGGCGCTGGTCGCGGCGCGGCACAAGCAGCGCTTCTTGCCGAGCTTCTCGAAGTCGATCGCGGCGGCGCGCGTGGGATTCGCTGCGCTCGCGGCGCTGTTCCTCGCGCTCGCTGTCGCGGGCCCCGTGCGCGGCTACACCGAGAAGTCGGTCGCGCGGCGCGGGCTCGATCTGGTCGTGTGCATCGACACCTCGCGCAGCATGCTCGTGCGCGATCTGCGGCCCGACCGTCTGACGCGCGCCAAGCGCGAGGTGGCCGGGCTCGTCGAGCGCATGCACGGGGACCGGATCGCGCTGGTCGCGTTCGCGGGCGAGTCGCGCGATGTCTCGCCGCTGACGCATGATCGCACGACCCTGCGCGCGTTGCTCGAGCGCGTCGACCCGAGCGAGAACACCAAGGGCGGCACGGACCTCGGCGCTGCAATGAACCATGCGCTCGCGTTGTTCGATGGCCGCAGCGGCTCGCACGAGGCGATCGTGCTGCTCACCGACGGCGAAGACCTCGAGGACAAGGGGCTGGACGCGGCCAAGCTCGCCGCGGAACGCGGGATCCGCGTGTATGTGGTCGGCATGGGCACGGAGTCGGGCGGGAAGATCCCGCAGGTGGATGCCAACGGCCGCGAGAGCTTCGTCGTCGACGAAGATGGGCGCGAGGTCGTCTCGAGCCTGCGTGACGGGAGCTTGCGCGAGATCGCGCGCGCGGCCGGTGGCGAGTACATCTCCGCTGGCCAGTCCGCGGTTCCGCTCGAGGAACTCTACGAGCAGCGCATCAATCGCCTCGAAGGGCGCGAGCTCGAGGGTGCCCTCGAGTCTGTGCCGCACGATCGCTACCAGTGGTTCGGAGCGCTCGCGCTCGCGTGCATGGTGATCGAGGGCACGCTGCGCGAGCGGCGCAAGCCCCGCGGTGGAGGTCGCGCGTGATGATCCCGTGGCTCTTGCTGCTCGCGCAGGCCGCGCCTCCTGCTCCGAGTGCCCAACCGGCTGTCCCGGCGGCGCAGCCGGCTCCAGTGCTCGCGTACGCCGGCACGCTGCGGGCCGGGCGTCTCGAGCTCGCTCAACTCTCCAAGCGCGGCGAACACGACGCGGCGCGGGAGCTCTGCGCGGCGCTGCTCGCCCAGCCCGACTTCGATGCGCAGCCGGAGCTCGAACGAGCCGAGGCGCTGTATGCGATCGGGCTCGCGCGGGGGCGTGCGCGCGAGATTCCGGAGGCGGTCGAACACTTGCACCGGGCGACGGGGCTCGCAGGCTCGGGCGAGCTCGGACGCGCCGCGGCCTACAACGCCGCGACTTTCTTGCTGCAGGGAGCCGAGGGGCTGCGCGCACAAGTACCGGAGATTCGCGAGCAGCTCGGACTGCCGCCGCTCGAGCCCGATCCTGCGACCCACGCGCAGTCCGCGTCGGGCAGCGGAGCTCCCGACCCGCTCGAGATTGCTCGCGAGGCGTACCTGTTCGCGCGCCGGGAGCTTGCGACCGCGCTGCGCTGCGAGCGGCTTGCCGACGATGTGCGCGCGAATCTCGAGCTGTGCGTCCGCCGCCTGCGGGAGCTCGACTCGATCGAGCGCCAGCGCGAGGAGCAGGAGCAACAAGAGCAGGATCAAGAGCAGCGCGATCAGCAGGACAAGCAGGGCCAGCAAAAGGGCGAGAACGAGCAGCAGGATCCGTCCCAGGAGCCGCAGCAGGACGACGCGCAAGACAAGCAGGATCCCGCGCAGCAGGAGCAGCCGCAGCCGGACAAGGAGGACGCGCAGGACGAGTCTTCGAAGGACGCCCAGCCGCAGCCCGCGCAGGCAGAGCGGCCGCTCTCGCCCGAGGAGATGCAGCGGCTGCTGCAGCAGCTCCAGCAGATCGACGAGAAGGCCAAGGCGGTCGAGGCGTTGCTCCGCGAGCGGCGTCGGCAGCCGGTGAAGAGGGACTGGTGAGATGAACGCGATCCTTCGTGGCGCGCTGGGCGCGCTCTTCGCACTGTGTGCGCTGCTCGCGCTGTCGCCGGGTGCGGCGGCGCAGGGAGCGAGCGGGGGTGCGAGCCTGCGCGCCTACCTGACGAGCGGCGTCGTGCGCCTCGGCGACCGCGTGGCGCTGGTGGTGACGGTGGAGAATGCGCGTTCGAGCGAGCTCGGGACGCTGCCCTCCGTGAAGGGCCTCGGCATCGGGCCGGTGCAGCCGCCCGCCGAGCAGCGCTCGATCGTGTTCCTCGGTGCGCGCCGTCAGGAGAGCGTCACGCGCACATGGACGATCCCGCTGCGGCCGCAGCAGACGGGCCAGTACGCGATTCCCGGCTTCGACATGCTCGTCGACGGCGTCGCTCGGCGCACCAATGAGCTCTCGCTCAATGTGGTGCGCGACCTGAAGGGCGAAGAGCTCGGTTATCTCGAGGTACGCACGAGCACGCCCAAGGTGGTCGTGGGCCAGCCGTTCACGATCGAGGTGCTGTTCGGCTTCGACCTCGCGATCACCGGCACGACGGACTACGCGAACCTCTCGCTCGCGTGGTGGGCAAGCCTCCCCGGATTGCTCGAGAACGCCACCCCGCCGCCGGACCCGGCGCGCGCGCGTGTGCAGGTCGTCGTCAACGACCGCGAAATGGTGGAAGTTGAGCAGCTCCCCAACCGCAGCTACCGGGGCCGCGAGTTCCTGCAGCTGCGTCTGGTGCGCTCGTTCACTCCGACGCGCGAGGGGCGCATCGAGCTGCCGACATCGCACTTCGAGTTCGGCCGCACCGTGCAGAGCCAGGACTTCTTCCGCACGCGCCGCGAGAAGGGCGAGACATACTTCGTGCGTGCGGCGGAAGTGGCGCTCGATGTGATTGGGCTGCCGGAGCAGGGTCGGCCGCTCGAGTTCTCAGGCGCCATCGGCCAGATCGTGGCGCGCGCGGACGCGACGCCGCGCGATGTCGACGCGGGCGACTCGATCAAGTTCAAGGTGGAGTGGACTGGCGCTGGCAACCTCGAGTTCTTCACCGCACCCGACCCGGCGCGACTCGACACCTTCCGCGACTTCCGCGTGTACGGCAAGAGCGAGGAGCGCTCGCTCGATCGGCGCGTCGTGACTTACGACCTCTCGCCGATCTCGAGCGCCGTGACGGAGATCCCCGCGTTGCCGCTGTCGGTCTTCGACCCTGTGAGCGGTCGCTACGGCAGCGTGTCGACCGAGCCGCTCTCCGTGCGCGTGCGCGCCCTCGAGGGCGCGAGCGGAATGTCCGTCGACGACCGGGAGCGCTTCCGCTCGGACATTCTCGATGTCGAGGCGGGCCCGGGCGCCCCGGCGCCTGACGAGCCGCTCGGAGCGGATCTGATCGCGGGTCTGGCCGCGCTGGTAGCGGCTGCGTGGCTCGCGCTGCGCATCGCCGTGCGTCGCAACGGAGACCCGGCCGCTCCCGCCGCGCGGGCGCGCCGCCGCGCCCGCAAGGAGCTCGCCGCGAGCCTCCTGCGCGCCGATGTCGCGCGCGCGCAGCTCGAGCTCGTGCACCGCTTCGTCGCGGCGCGCACGAATCGCAGGGCAGAAGCGTGGGTCGGCGTGCGAGTCGGCGGCGCGGGCGCGGAGCTCGACAACATCGTCGCCGAGCTCGAGCGCGAGGTTTGGGGCGGAAGCGGGACGCCGCTGCCGCGCCAGCGCATTCTCGCGGCCGCGGATGTGGCGATCGGGGGTGGTCTGTGAGCGCGATCGTGCTGCGCTTGTGGGCGGCCTTGTGGCTCGTGCTCGCGTGGTGCCTGCCCGCCTCGTCTCAGGTGGCGCCGGGCTCGAACGCGGAGCGCGCGCTCGAGGCCTACCGCGCCGGTTCGTACGAGCTCGCGCACGAGCTCTGGCGGCTCGAGCTCGACGAGCGTGCATCCGCGACGATCGGTCCGGTGGCGGCGCAGCGGAACCTCGGCAACGCGGCGTTTCGGCTGCGCCGCCCGCTCGAGGCCGCTGCGCGCTACACGGCCGCGCTGCGCCTCGCACCGCGCGACGAGACATTGTGGCACAACCTCGAGTTCGTGCGGCGCGAAGCGGGTCTCGAGCCCGCGGACCGCGGCGATCTCACCGCGACGGCCCGGCGCTTCGCGTCGTCGTGGACCCTGCCGGAGTGCGAGCGCGCGCTGCTCGCGCTGCTGCTGTCGCTCGCGCTCGTGCTCGGTTGGGAGGCGCTGCGTGGCGGGGCCCTGCCGCGGGCGTGCGCCCTCGTGCTGCTCGCCCTGCTCGCGCTCGCGGCCGTGCCGTGGACATGGCAACTGCGGCATGCGCAGCGAGACACGCTGTTCGTCGTGCAGCCGGAGGGCGCGCCCTTGCTCTCCGAACCGCGCACGGAGGCCGCCCTCGTCGCGCGACTCTCGCCCGCGAGCGAGGTCGAGCGCACGGATGCCTTGCCGGGCTGGTGGCGCGTTCGCACCGCGGAGGGCGCGACGGGCTGGATCGCGGACACCGGCGCGATCGCCTTGCGCGCACCTTGGCGCTGACGCTGCCCGATGCGAATTCTCGTACTCACGGGCGCCGGGGTCTCGGCGGACTCCGGGCTCGCGACATTCCGCGGCGTCGATGGACTGTGGGAGGGACACGCGATCGAGGAGGTCGCGAGCCCGCACGGCTGGCGCCGCAATCCGCGGCTGGTGTGGCGCTTCTACCAGCTGCGGCGCGCAGCGCTCGGCGGCGTCGAGCCCAACGCGGCCCACCGAGCGCTGGCGGAACTCGAGCGTGCGTGCGCGCAGCATGGGGTCGAGTTCCGGCTCGTCACCCAGAATGTCGACAATCTGCACGAGCGAGCGGGCTCCCAGGCGGTGCACATGCACGGCGAGCTCGAGTGGCTGCGCTGCGAGCGCTGCGGAACGCGAGTGAGGGACCTCGAGCGACTGGACCCGGAGATGTTCGTTCCCTGCGCGGCCTGCGGCGCGGAGCGCCTGCGCCCCGACATCGTCTGGTTCGGCGAGCTCGTGCCGCGCTCGGAGGAGCTCGCGCAGTGGGCAGAGAAGTGCACGCACTTCGTCGCGATCGGCACGAGCGGGCTCGTGTATCCGGCCGCCGGGTTGATCGAGATCGCGCGCTCCGAGGGTGCTCACACCATCGTCCAGAGCCTCGACGAGCCCGCCAACCTGCGGCATGTCGACGCGTTTCGACCGGGGCGCGCGTGCGAGGCCGTCCCGGCCCTGTGCCGGGAGCTCGCGGCGCTGCTCCCTTGAGCCGCGCGGTCGCTTGCCGGATGCTGGAGCGTATGCGCCTCGCCGCCGTTCCGCTCCTCGCCGCGCCGTTCGCGGCGCTGTTCGCCTGTGCACCGCAGCCCGCGGGCGAGTTCGGCCGAGGCGGAGTGCTGCTGGTCGCCATCGACAGCCTGCGCGCGGACCATGTCACATGCTATGGCTACGACCGTGCGACGACGCCGGTGATCGATGCGCTCGCGGGCGAGGGCGTGCGCTTCTCGAACGCGTGGAGCTCGGCGAGCGCGATCCTGCCGTCGAACGCCGCACTGCTCTCGGGCTGCGACGCGCGCATCGCGCAGCGCGTTCTGCCCCCGGATGTGCAGGGCGCGACGCTCTCGTACTGGAACCTGCCGCGCGAGGCGCCGCACCTCGCGCAGGAGCTGCTTGCCATCGGCCATGCGACGGCCGCGTTCGTCGACCACCCGCAGCTCGGTCCGGCACTCGGCCTCGCGCGCGGCTTCGAGGAGTTTCAGGGCGTGCAGCGCAACGACGATGCCACGCTGCGCCGTCCTTCGCCGGAGGAGCTCGCGGAGCGCTTCTCGAGCTGGATCTTGGGTCGAGCGCAGGACGAGCGCTGGTTCGCGTTCCTGCACTTCGGCGGCCTCGAGGGCTTGGGCTGGGATCCAACCGCGCCGGGGGATCAGCGCTTCGTGCCCCGGCCGAGTCTGGAAGCCGTGCCGCCGGTGGGGGACGGCGAGCATGTGTTCCACGCGCTGCCGCGCTCGCGAGCTGCGGGCGGCGCTCGCACGCTCGGCGAGCACGAGGCGAGCTACGACGGCGCGCTCGCGCGCATCGACGCCGCGATCGGCGTGTGCATCGACTCCCTGCGGCGGCGCGGGCTACTGGGCGACACGACCGTGGTCGTGTGCGGCACGCGCGGCATCTCCTTCGGCGAGTCAGGGCTGATCGGGGACAGCGGCACGCTCGACCCCGTGGATCTCTCCGTCCCGCTCGTGATCCGTCCCGCCGCGGGGCGACGCTTCGATCCGGGCGCCACCCGCTCGTCCGTCGCGAGCCTCGTCGATGTGGCGCCGACGGTGCTGTCCCTGTGCGGCGCGAGCGTGCCGCCCGACATGCAGGGCGTGTCGCTCGCTTCGGTGCTCTCCGACGCCACCGCGCGAGCGCGCCGCCTCGCGTTCGCCAGCTGCGCCCTGTTCGAGGGCTGGCTGGCCTGCGGCGACGACTTCGCGTTCGAAGAGAGCGAGCCGTGGACCGCAGCGACCGAGCTCCTGGTGCGCTCGTGGTACGGCGGCCCCGCGCCCGCGGCCCCCTCGCCGCGGATCGTCCTCTCGCGCCGCGCCTCGGCGGGCGTTCACGCGCGCTTTGCGCCGGTCGCCTTCGATGAGGCCGTGGCCGCGCTCGCGCGCGAGGGCTTCGCGAGCTGGGACGCCGAGGTCGAGGCGCTGCGCCGGCGTCTTCATCCCAACGACTGGGATCGCGCGCGCGAGTGAGGCGTGCTCAGAAGGCCGAGCGCGCGATGGCCGCGATCCGGCCCGGAGCGAAGAGCGGCGCGCGCGTCACGAGGTCGAGTTCCTCGCGCAGGGTCTGCAGCGCTGGATCGTCGAGCCCGCGAGAGGGGTCGGAGAGCGACTCCAGATACCCCGCTGGGAGTTGACGGTAGTAGTGACCCACGCGCCAGCCGCGCGACGCGTTGGCGGCGTTCTTCTGGGGCTCGACGAACGCGCCGTCGACATAGATCGGCAGACGCGCGAGCAGCGCGTCGGAGAGTCCCATGGGATCGACGAGGAAGATCCCCGGACCGCTCCAGTAGCCGAGGTAGCCGATGCCTTCCGCGAGCGAGACCTGCGGCCCGTTCTCGCGCAGCGACTTCGCCAGCGGGTGGCCCTTGGTGATGTGCAGCTTGCCTTCGAGCGCGCGATTCGAGCCGAACAGCCCCGCGACGGAGTGCCAGTAGCCGCGCTCGTCGGCGATGCCGGTGGGTGCGATGAACTCGGCACTGCGGCGCCCCTGCGCGTAGTCGACATTGGCGCGCAGCGGCGAGCGCGGCGAGAGCGAGACGAGCGCGAGCGCGGCGAGCGCGAGCGAGCCGGCGACGCGCACATCGAGCCGGGCGGTGGCGAGAATCCACGCTGCGGCGAGCAGGGGCGCGGTGAGGAAGCGGCCACTCATGAAGTCCCCGCCGACGCGCGCGATGTAGGCGAGGTGCAGCAGGATCCCGAGCGCGACGGCGAGCTGTGCGAGCTCGCGCTTCCAGACTGCGACGGCCACCGCCGCGGCGATGGCGCACAAGGTCAGCGGATCGAGTGCGAGCGAATCGGCGAGGTAGGCGAGCCCCTGCGTGGCGAGCTCGGACGCGGGGATGCCGCTCGAGAGCTTGGAGATGGCCGAGTTGGGGATCAAGGCGCCGTAGTAAAGGAGCGAGAACAATTCCCACGCGACGAGTGGCAGGAAGCCGAGCGCGAGCCCCGCGAGCGCGCGGCGCGAGCGCTCCTGCCAAGCGTGCGCCGCGAGCACGGGCGCGAGCAGCGCGAGCGCGTCGAGGCGCGTGAGCGCCACGGCCGAGCTCCACAGCGCGAGCTTGAGCGAGCGGCGCCGATCGGGCTCCTTTGAGAAAGCCGTAGTGAGGGCGCCGAGCAGCGCGAAGTGCAGCAGCGGGTTCTCGAGGCCCGAGGTCGAGAAGTCGACGAAGGCCTTCGAGCCAGCGAGCACGCACAGCGCGAGCGCGGCGCCCGCGACGTCGCGCGCGGCGCGCAGCGCGAGCAAGAGCCCCGTGGCGGCGGTGAGCGCGAGCGACAGTGCGATCGACGTGTAGTAGGGCTCGCGCGTCAGCGCGTAGGGCAGGCTCACGAGCGCCATCCACAGCGGATTCGTGTAGGCCTGCACGCGCTCGGCCACGTTCCAGCGCGGGCCGTGGCCTTCGACCAGGTTGTCGACGACGCGGAACGTGATGTAGGCGTCGTCGCAGGCCCAAGCGCACTTCAGCGCGAGCAGCACCAGCGCTGCGACGAGGACCGCCAGCAGCGCCGTGTCGAGGCGCGAGCGGGGCACTTCGGCGTGAGCGGAGCGCGCGGCGGCCATGCTCATCTTGTAGCGGCGCGCGCGCGTCCGGGCGAGCGCACATTGGCGCGCAGCAGTCGCCAGCCGCCGGGCGCGTCCTCGAGCAGCACTCCGGCCGTGAGATCCACGCGCAAGCGGAAGCTCGCGTGGGGCTCGAGCCCGAGCGCGTGCGCCACGAGGTTGCGCACCACATTGTAGTGGCAGGCGATCGCCAGCGGTCCGCCGTGGCGCGCCAGCGCGCTCTCGAGCACCGGCCACGCGCGCGCGAGCACATCCGCGTCCGTCTCGCCGCCGTGCGCCCGGTAGTTCCACGGGTCGTCGTAGATCGCCGCGAGCTCGGCCTCGTGCTGCGCGAGCAGCTCCTTCATCGGCCGCCCTTGGAAGCGGCCGCGGAAGATCTCGACCAGACCCGGCGCGGTCTCGAGCGGAGCGCCGCTCGCCTGCGCCAGCGCAAGGCCGAGCGCGCGCGCGCGCACGAGCGTCGAGGCGACCACGGCGCGGAACGGGACGGCGGCAAAGCGCGCCGCGAGCGCGAGGCTCTCGCGCTGGCCCGACTCCGAAAGCGGTACATCCATGCCGCCGTAGGCCAGACCCAGAAACTGCTCTGCCACTTCTCCGTGGCGGAAGATCCACACCTGCGCGCCGGTGCCCGAGCCACGGTGGGGGCGGCGTGGACGCTCGAGCGCGGGCGGGCCTTGGGTCATGGCGTGCAGCCTACTCGCAGGGCCGCGGCGCTTCGCGCTCGCTCTTGCGAGCCTCCCGCGCCCGCCCTACTCTCTCGCGCACGCGAGGTTTCATCCCCCTCCGCGCGATGGCCATGCCCAAGCTCACTTTCCTCCCGACCGGCGCCAGCTTCGAAGTCCCCACGGGGACCCGCTACATGGACCTGTGCCAGACCGAAAACCTGCCCCAGCCCTTCGGGTGCACGGTGGGGAGTTGCGGCACCTGCTGCGTCGTGGTCGAGCAGGGCCTCGAGAGCTGCGCCCCGATGAGCGCGGACGAGCGCGACACGGTGACCATGTGCACCGACCTGAAGGACGCCCGTCTCGGCTGCCAGCTCGTGATTCAAGGCGACCTCGCGCTCCGGCCGTCCGAATAGTCGCCGCGCGCTCCGCGGGCCGACGCGCGCATCACGGAAGGCGCGCAGGGCATCGAGCAGGCGGTCGCGACGCTCATGCGTCTTGCGGCGCGCCGGGCTTGTGCCCCGCGTTCTTGGAGCCCTTGCCACGTCCGCCGCCCGCGGAGGTCCAGCTCAGCCAGCTCGGCAGCCACGCGTCGGCGCCCATGCGCACACCGGCGTTGCCGAGCAAGCAAGTGACGGCGGCGAGGCCGACGAGTGCGATGTACTCGCGCTCGGCGCGCGGGCCTACCATGAGCGCATTCGCCATCAGAAACACGACGCCGACACAGGCCGGCCGCACGGCCGCACCGATGAACAGCGCCACGCCGCCGAGCAGCGTGCCGCCCGCGATCAGCCGTGCGAACAGCTCGGGGAAGCGATAGACGAGCTTGTTGGCGAAGGTCGCGTACCACTCCGGAGCGCCGACGATGCGCTCGGCGGTTTCTTCGACGATCCAAGGCCCGATGCCCTGCGCCCATAGCTGGCTGGATTCGTGTAGCAGCAGCGCGCCGAGCCCGAGGCGCAGCAGCACGAGTGCGAAGGGGATCGCCGCGGAGGAGGGTTGCATGGCCCCCCATGATTCCAGATTCGCCCGCGCGGCTCCATAATCGACGCCCATGACGCTCCGCATTCACCTGTGGTCCGGCCCGCGCAATGTCTCGACGGCGCTGATGTACGCGTTCGCGCAGCGCGCCGATACGCGCGTGGTCGACGAACCGCTCTACGCGCACTACCTGCGAGTCTCGGGGGCCGTGCATCCCGGACGCGACGCGGTGTTGCAGGCGCAGGAGAACGACGGGAGGCGCGTGGTGCGCGAGCAGCTGTTCGCGCCCTGCGACCGGCCGGTGCAGTTCGTGAAGCAGATGGCGCACCACCTCGTGGACCTCGACCGCGGGTTCCTGCGCGACTGCGCCAATGTGATCCTGACGCGCGACCCGCGCGACATGCTGCCGAGCCTCGTGAATCAAGTCCCCGAGCCCACGTTGCGCGATGCCGCCTACGCGGTGCAGACGCAGCTCTATCGCGAGCTGCGCGCGCGCAACCAGCCCGTGGTGGTGCTCGATGCACGTGAACTGCTCGTCGATCCGCGCGGGGTGCTCGCGCAGCTCTGCGCGCGCCTCGGGATCCCGTTCGACGAGGCCATGCTCTCGTGGAAGAGCGGACCGCGGCCCGAGGACGGCGTGTGGGCACCGCATTGGTATCACAGCGTCCACCGCTCGACGGGCTTCGAGCGCCACGAGCCGAAGAGTGCGCCGTTTCCGGCGCGGCTCGAGGCGCTGTACGCGGAGTGCCAGCCGCACTACGAGGAGCTCGCGGCGAGCGCGCTGCGTGCGCGCACGCGGCTGAGCGATCCGCGCAACGAGCACATCTGGGTGCATGTCGGCGGCAAGCTCGTGCCACGCGCCGAAGCCAAGGTCAGCGTGTTCGACAGCTCCGTGCAGGGCGGCGACGCGTGCTGGGAGGGTCTGCGCGTGTACGACGGGCGCGTGTTCGCGCTCGACGCGCACTTGGAGCGCCTCGAGAGCTCCGCCAAGGCGCTGGCCTTCGAGTCGTGTCCGTCGCGCGACGCGATTCGCCGCGCGCTGTTCGAGACGCTCGAGCGAAACTCCATGCGCGATCAGGCCCATGTGCGGCTGACGCTGACGCGCGGCGAGAAGCTCACGAGCGGCATGACGCCGCGCAACAACGTGTTCGGGCCGTGCCTGATCGTGCTCGCCGAGTGGAAGGCACCCGTGTTCGGCACGCGCATGCTCGAGCTCGTGACATCCTCGTGGCGCCGCAATCCTCCGATGTGCGTGGACTCGAAGATCCACCACAACAACCTGATCAACAACATCCTCGCCAAGATCGAGGCGGACAACGCCGGCGTCGACGATGCCGTGATGCTCGACATCGAGGGCTATGTCAGCGAGACCAACGCGACCAACTTGTTCCTGGTGCGCCACGGCGAGGTGCAGACGCCGTTCGCGGATCACTGTCTGCCGGGCATCACGCGCGGCGTCGTGCTCGGGCTGTGCGCCGCGAATGCCATTCCGTGCCGAGAGCGTCGTCTCTCGCTGACCGAGTTCTACGCCGCCGACGAGGTCTTCACGACCGGCACCATGGGCGAGCTCGCCCCCGTGCGCGCCATCGACCGCCGCCGCATCGGCGACGGCACCGTCGGGGCGACGACGCGCCGCCTGCAGGCGCTCTTCACCGACCTCACGCGACGCGAAGGCACCCCGCTGCCCTTCTAGGCGAGCTCGCGCGCGAGGCGCTCGACGTCGAAGGTCTCGAAGAGGGCGACGCCGCGGGCGGCGAGCTCGCGGGCGCGTGCGCCGCTCGAGACTTCGTACACGCACAGCGGTGCGGGGGCATCGAGCGGGCCCGCAGGGAGCTTGCGGTCGTCGCAAAAAAGCACGCTGGGCGCGAGCGCGGCGATGTGCGGCGCGCAGAGCTCGGATCCTCTGCTGAGCACGGGGCCGACGGGATGGGGGAGACGCGTGCGGGCGAGCGCGAGGATGTCGAGGTCGAACGAGATCAAGGTGCAGCGTCCCTCGAGGGGACGCAGCGGAGCCTCGATGGCCGCGAGTACGGCCGCGGCGCCGAAGCGCGCGATCGATTCGCTCTTCAGCTCGACATAGCCGTGCGCGCCGGCGCCGGCGATTTCGTGTGCGAACTCTGCAAGAGTCGCGACGCGCTCGCTCGCGAAGCGCGCCCCGAAGCGACCTGCCTCCGCGGCTCGCAGCTGCGCCAGCTCAAGAGCCGGCACATCGGCCACGGCGCGCGGGTCGCCGCACATGCGCCGCAGGTCGCCGTCGTGCATCAGGATCGGCACGGAGTCGGCACACAGCTGCACATCGATCTCGACGCGCGACGCGCCCGCTGCCAGCGCGCCCCGCACGGAGGCCATGGTGTTCTCCGGAAAGCGCGCGGCGAGGCCACGGTGGGCGACGAGGCGCTCGCGCCAGGACGGATATCGGCTAGTGCTCATGCAAGTCGCCCGCGGGGACGGCATCATCATGGCGGCTCGGGCCCCGCCCGTCACGCACGCCACCTCGCATAGGAAAGCTCCGATGGATACCTTCGACCCGACTCTGGCCGATCGCTTCAGCTTCGGCCTGTGGACCGTCGGCAATACGGGCCGCGACCCCTTCGGCGAGGCGGTGCGCGCGCCGCTCTCGCCGACCTACACGGTCCGAAAGCTCGCCGAGTGCGGCGCTTGGGGTGTGAACCTGCACGACAACGACCTCGTGCCGTTCGGAGCCCCGGCGTCGGAGCGCGACCGCATCGTGCGCGAGTTCAAGTCGGCGCTCGCCGAGCACGGCCTGTGCGTGCCGATGGCGACCACCAACCTGTTCTCGCATCCGATCTTCAAGGACGGAGCGTTCAGCGCGAACGACCCCAAGGTGCGCGCCTTCGCGCTGCGCAAGTCGATGGACGCGATCGATCTCGGCGTCGAGCTCGGCGCGCGCACCTATGTGTTCTGGGGCGGGCGCGAGGGCACCGAGGCCGATGCCTGTCGCGATCCGCGCACGGCGGTCGCGCGTACGCGCGACGCGCTGGACTTCCTGTGCGAGTACGTGCGCGAGAGGCGCTACGACCTGCGCTTCGCGCTCGAGGCGAAGCCCAACGAGCCGCGCGGCGACATCTATTTCCCGACCACGGGCCACATGCTGCACTTCATCTCGACGCTGGCGCACCCCGAGATGGTCGGGGTGAATCCCGAGGTGGCGCACGAGACCATGGCGGGGCTGTCGTTCACGCACGGCGTCGCGCAGGCGATGGAGGCGGGCAAGCTCTTCCACATCGACCTCAACGCGCAGCGCATCGGGCGCTACGACCAGGACTTCCGTTTTGGCTCCGAGGATGTGCGACAGGCGTTCCTGCTCGTGCGCCTGCTCGAAGGGACGATGGGCACGGAGCCCTACCGCGGCCCGCTGCACTTCGACGCGCACGCCTACCGCTCCGAGGACGAGGCGGGCGTGTGGGACTTCGCGCGTGGCTGCATGCGCACCTACAAGATCCTGAAGGCGCGTGCTCAGGCCTTCGACGCGGATCCGCTCGTGCGCGAGATCATCGCGGATGTGAAGGACGCGGCGGTCGATCCTCTGCTCGCGGGGTACACGCGCGAGAAGGCCAGCAGCCTACGCGCGCTTGCGATCGATCCGAGCGCCGTGGCCAAGCGCGGACTGCGCTACGAGCAGCTCGACCAGAGAATGATGGAACACCTGCTCGGGGTGCGCTGAGCGAGCTCCATGGCGCTCTATCTGGGCTTCGATGTCGGCACGCAGGGTACGAAGGCGCTGCTCATCGACGATGTGCAGCGCGCGGTCGTCGCGCGCGCGTCGGCCTCCTACGGCCTGATCGAGGGCCTGCCCGCGGGCCACGCCGAGCAGCATCCCGACACATGGGCCGCCGCGCTGCGCGAAGTCACGACGCGCATTCTCCAGCAAGCGGACCTGAAGCGGCTCGCGGGCATCGGCGTGTCGGGGCAGCAGCACGGCGCGGTGGTGCTCGACGCGGACGGTGCCGTGGTTCGCCCCGCGAAGCTGTGGTGCGACACATCCGCGGCCGAGGAAGCCGAGGAACTCTCCGCGCGCGTCGGCCGCGCGATTCCGGCGGGCTTCACGGCACCCAAGCTGGCCTGGATGCGGCGGCACGAGCCCGAGCTGTGGCGCCGGGTCGACCTCGTGCTCCTGCCGCACGACTGGGTCAACTGGAAGCTCACCGCACTCGCGACGATGGAGCCCGGCGATGCGTCGGGCACGGGCTGGTTCGACGCCCAGACGCGGGCCTTCTGTGCGCGCACGCTGCGCGCCGTCGATCCGCGCCTGGCGGGCATGCTGCCGCCGCTCGTCGAGAGCGGGTCGATCGCCGGCACGCTGACGCTGCAGGGCGCGGCTTGGCTCGGATTGCCGCGCGAGTGCATCGGCGTGCCGGTGAGCACGGGCGGCGGCGACAACATGATGAGCGCGATCGGCGCAGGCGCGACGCGCGAGGGCGTGGCGGTGCTGAGCCTCGGGACCTCGGCGACCGTGTTCGCGCACTCGTCGCGTGCGCTGCTCGACCCGGAGGGGCTGATCGCGCCGTTCTGCGACTCGACGGGCGGCTGGCTGCCGCTCCTGTGTGTGATGAACGCGACCGGCGTGCTCGAGGAAGTGCGGGCCGCGTTCGGACTGGACCTCGACGCCCTGACGCGCGAAGCCGAGCGCGTCGAGCCGGGCTGCGGCGGGCTCCTGTTCGTGCCTTACCTCGTCGGCGAGCGCGTGCCGAACCTGCCGCGCGCGAGCGGTTCGCTCCTAGGCCTGCGTCAGGGGCTCTTGCGGCCCGGCGTGGTGTTCCGCGCGGCGCTCGAAGGAGTCGCGCTCAACCTCGCGCTGGGCGTCGAGCGCATGCGCGGGCTCGGGCTGGCGATCGAGACGGTGCGCGCCGTGGGCGGCGGCGCACGCAATGCGCTGTGGCGCTCGATCCTCGCCGATGCGCTGGAGGCGACGGTGGTGCCGCTCTCGGAGCCCGAGACGGCCGCGCTCGGCGCCGCGCTGCAGGCCGCATGGACGCGTCGGCGCAGCGCTGGAGAGGCCATCGCGATCGACGCCGTGGCGAATGGTTGGGCGACAGAGTCCGCGGCGCCGGAGCGCCCCGATGCAAGGCGAGTGCTCGCGCTGCGCGCGGCCCGCGAGCGCCTCGCGCGCGTTGCACAGGCGTGAAACTGGGGTCGCGGGTGGCCATACTTCGCAGCATGGACACGCGGCCGGTCGTGCTTTCGGTCGAGGGGTTCTCTCGCTCCTACGAGACCCACCGCGCCGTCGACTCCCTCTCGTTCCAGCTGCACCCCGGCGAGATCCTCGGGCTCGTCGGCCCCAACGGCGCCGGCAAGACCACGACGCTGCGCACCATCGCGGGCGTGCTGCCCGTGAAGGAAGGGCGCATCGCGGTCGCCGGCTTCGATCTCGCGCGGGACGAGGAGCGCGCCAAGCGCGCCATGCGCTGGATTCCCGACGACCCGCAGCCTTTCGACGCGCTCACGGTGCTCGAGCACCTCGAGTTCACGGCGGCGCTCTACGGCCAGCGCGACTGGCGCTCGCGCGCGGACGAGCTGCTCGCGCGCTTCGAGCTCGGCGAGAAGCGCGATGCGTTCGGCGGCGAGCTCTCGCGCGGCATGCGTCAGAAGCTCGCGTTCTGCTGCGCCTGGATCGCGCGGCCCGCGCTGGTCCTGATGGACGAGCCGCTCTCGGGGCTCGATCCGCGCGGCATTCGTTCAGCCAAGCACGAGATCGAGGAACTCGCGCGCGAGGGGACGACGGTGATCCTCTCGTCGCACCTGCTCGCGCTGATCGAGGAGCTTGCCACGCGGCTTTTGATCCTCGACCGCGGCCGCAAGGTGTTCGAAGGCACGCTGGACGAGGCTCGCGTGCGTTTTCCCGAGCAGGCGCGCGGCTCGCTGGAGGAGATCTTCTTCGCCGCGACGGGCGAGGGCGTCGCGCGCGTCGACGGCCGAGGCGCTCCGCGGTGAGATCTCGCGAGGGCGAGCTGGCGCTGGCGCTGTTCGAGCGGCGCAAGCGCGCCGGTTTCTGGCGCCGACAATGGCGGAGGCTGCGCACGCCGAAGGGGGCGACGCTCGCGCTGCTCGGTGCGGCCGTCATCACACTGTGTCTGCTCAACGTACTGCTGGGCACGGGTCAAGGGCCGGAGGTGCTGCAGGTCGAGCGGCTCGCGCTGTTCGCGCGCGGCGGCCTGCTCACGATGGCGACACTCACGGTGTCGAGCGCCTTCTCGATGCGCGGCCTGTACCTGCAGGCATCCGAGATCGAGAGCTTGTTCTCCGCTCCGATTCCGCGCGCCGCACTGATCCGCTACCGACTGCGTTCCGCGCTCGTGCGTTCGCTCTTTGGGGGACTGTTCTTCGGCTGGATTTTCTCGCGCCGCGCACCGGAGCCTCTCTACGCCTTCGCCGGACTCGTTTCGGCGCTGCTCACATTGCCGCTGTTCGGTCAAGGGCTGTCGCTGGTGCTCGGCGATGCGGAGAACCGACTGTCTGGCACGCTCGCGAAGCTCCCGTGGCGCTGGATTTCCTTCGCGCTCGTGGTGACGCTGGTGGTCGTGGTCCTACAGGGCGGGTTCTTCGAGAGCGATGCTCACGCGGAGTTCGAGAGCCACGACGAGCTGTTCTCGTTCCTCGCGGAGCATCCGTTCGTGGTCGCGCTCGGCTTGCCGTTCACGCCGTGGGTGGCGTGCATGACGGCCCTCGATGCCGCCTCGTTCTGGCCGCCTTTCCTCGGCTGCGTGGCGATCTTCGCCACACTTTGGCTCGCGGTGCCGCGCATCGGCATCGACTTTCGCGAGCTCTCCCTCGAAACATCCGCGGATGTCGCGCGCAGACTCGCTCGCGCGCGCCGCGGGCTGGCTGCGAACTCTGGCTCGGCGAGCGCTGGGACGCGCACTTGGCGCACACCGTGGCTCGCGGGACGCGGGCCATTCGGAGCGATCGCCTGGCGCAAGGCGGTGACGATCGTGCGCAAGTCGCGCGCGAGTTTCCTGCTCGGCGGCCTGATCGTGTGCGGGGTGGTGGGGTTCTCGATCGTCGCCAGTGAACCGGACGCCGATGCGGCGCTGCGCGGCTCCTTGATCGTCGCCGGCTTCGGCACATTCTACCTGTGTCTGGGACTGCGCTTCGACTTTCGTGAGGACCTCGAGCTAGTCGGGCTCCTGCGCAGTTGGCCCGTCGCACCTTGGAAGCTGTTCCTCGCCACGCTCGTGCCGGAGACGGTGCTTGTGTCGGGCATGATCGCGCTCGGCGTGCTCGCGCTCGCGCTGTACCACGGAAGCTGGGATCCGCGCCTGCTCGTGGTGGTCGGTTCGGTGCCCTTCGCGGTGCTGGCGTGGACCGCGATCGACAATGCGACATTCCTGTTTTCGCCAATCCGAACGGGCGCGGCGCACGATGGCGCGCTGCAGAATGCGGGACGCGCCATGGTGCTCATGCTGTTGCGCTCGACGGTGCTCGCAGTTTGCGCGGGCCTCGCTGGGCTTCCTTACCTGCTGCTGCACTACGCGCTGGAGTTGCCTGATGTCGTGTCGATCGGTCTGGGTCTGGTCGTCGGCGTCGCCATTCTGTGCTTCGAGATCGGCTCGCTGGTGTTTCTCGGAGGCCTCGTCCTGAAGCGTTTCGATGCGCCGCGCGATGTGCCCTGAGGCGCGAGTCCGCTCTCATGAAGGTGAGCGCGCGCCCGCGGTGCTAGCATTCTTCCGATGAGCGCGATGGATGTGGACGGCCCGCAGCCGCTGGCCACGGTCGAGGTTCTGCGCACGACCCTCGACGCGATGAGCGAGGGGCTCGTGGTGCAAGAAGAGAGCGGCGCGATCGTGTTCTGGAACCCGTCTGCAGAGCGCATCCTTGGACTCACCGGCGAGCAGCTCAGCAAACGCACTTCGCTCGATCCGCGCTGGCGCTGTGTGCGCGCCAACGGCACGCCGCTTCCCGGCGAGGAGCATCCAACGATGGTGACACTCCGCAGCGGCACAGCGCAGGCGGGTGTGTTGATGGGGGTCTATCGGCCGTCGGGGGACTTGGTGTGGATCAATGTGAGCTCGCGCCTGCTGCCGCGGGCCGAGGGCAAGCCGCGCGCCGTGCTCGCCACGTTTCGCGACATCACGCGCGAGCGCGATGCGCTGACGGAGCTGCGCCGACGGGAGGCTCTGTTGCACGCGACGATCGACAGCCTGCCCGCGGGCTTGTTCGTGAGCGAACACGGCTTCGGACGCGTCTTGCGCTTCAATGCGCCGCTACTGGAGGTGCTCGCGCTCGGCGCGATCGAGATGCCGCTGCGGCAGGGACGTTTGGCCGCTAGCGAGCTGTACCAACACCTCGCGGGTCTCGTGGTGAATGTCGAACTCTGGAACGAGTTTGAGCAGACCTGCCGCCGGCTGGGCCACGGGGCAACGATCGAGCGGGAGTTCCGTCTCACGGACGGGCGCACGCTGCGCTGCGCGGTGCGGCCGATCATCGACGATTCGAACACGCGCATCGGGTTGTTGCACGGTATCGAGGATGTCACGCCGCGCGTGCGCGCGGACGAGGAACGACATTCGCTCGAGCGCCGCTCGCAGGAAGTGCAGCGCCTCGAGAGTCTCGGTGTGCTCGCCGGAGGTATCGCACACGACTTCAACAACTTGCTGACGAGCATCATTGGCAGTGCTGAACTCGCGGCCATGTCCGCTGCGGACGGCAGCGCTCTCGCGCGTCAGATGGAACGCATCCTGCAGGCGTCTTCGCGCGCGGCGATGCTGTGCCAGCAGATGCTCAGCTACGCAGGCTCGAACATCTCGGCGGTGCGGCGCATTCACCTCTCCGATACGGTCCGCGAGGCCCTCGCGAACCTCGGCCCCACGCCGGACGCGCGCGTCAAACTCGAGCGCCAGCTCGCATCCGAGCTCCCCGCGCTGCTCGCCGATCCGTCGGCTGTGGTGCAGGTCGCGCAGAATCTCGTGCGCAACGCGCTCGAGTCGTTCGGGCCGGAAGGTGGCGTCGTTCAAGTGGCGACGCGCGTGGAACGCTTCGATGCCTCCGCGTTCGCGCAGGCGGCCTTCGCACCGAGCATGCCGGGCGGCGATTATCTCGTGCTCGAGATCGCTGACACGGGCTGCGGCATCGAGCCCAAGGTGCTCGCGCGCATCTTCGATCCGTTCTTCAGCACGAAGTTCACCGGCAGCGGCTTGGGCCTGTCGGCGGTGATCGGCATCGTGCGCAAGCACAAGGGCGCACTGTTCGTGGAGAGCGCGGTGGGCAAGGGCACGCGCGTGCGCGTCGTCCTGCCTGTGGCCCCTTCCCCGAAGGTGCCATGAGCGCGTCGCCGCTGCCCCCGGGCCAGCGCGAAGTCGTTCGCTTGCCGGTCCGGCAAGTGGGGGATCCGCCGCCGTTCGATGGTTCCGGCTGGTCGTTGACGCTGTCTGGAGAACTCGAGCGGCCGCGCGTGTTCACCCTGCCGGACCTGCGCGCGCTCTCGACCGTCGAGATCGAGGCGGATTTTCACGCGGCCGCGGGCTGGAGCGTGCGCAAGCTGCGCTGGCGCGGCGCACGGTTGTGCGACATCCTCGCGGGGGCGGCGCTGAGGGAGAGCGCGCGCTTCGTGCGAGCCTCGGACGGCCTGCGCTACGACAGTTGGCTCGCGCTCGCGGACGCCCTCGAGCCCGATGTCCTGCTCGCCACGGCGCTCGCGGGTGAGACCTTGGCGCTGGAGCACGGCGGTCCCTTGCGCCTCGTCGTGCCCGCACGCTACGGCTGGAAGTCGGTCAAGTGGCTGCGCTCGCTCGAGCTGCACGCCGAGGAACGGCCCGGTTTCTGGGAGCGTCGCGGGTTCCATCCGCGCGGCGATCCGTGGAAGGAGGAGCGCCTGTCGTGATACGGTCCTCCACGCGCGGGGAACCATGGCGTTCAACTCGACCGAGTTCGTGTGCTTCTTTCTGCTCGTGTACTTCGGGTACTGGGCACTCGCGCGCCAACGCCGCGCGAGCATCGTCTGGCTCGTGCTGGCGAGCTGCGTCTTCTACGCGGGCTGGAACGTCAAGTTTCTGGGCCTGATTCTGGTCTCGGCCTCGCTCGACTGGATCTGTGGCGGCGCGATCCACCGCAGCGACAGTCCACGCGTGCGACGCGCATGGCTGGCGACTTCCCTGATCGGCAACCTCGGACTGCTCGGCTACTTCAAGTACTTCAACTTCTTCGCCGAGAACATCGCGCGCGGACTGGCCGCCGCTGGTTTCGAGCGTGCGTCGACATTCGTGCCGTGGGACATCGTGTTGCCCGCTGGCATCAGCTTCTACACCTTCCAGACGCTGTCCTACACATTCGACATCTACCGACGGCAGCTCGCGCCGGCGCGCACGCCGCTCGACTTCTTCCTGTTCGTGAGCTTCTTCCCGCAGCTCGTCGCAGGTCCGATCGTGCGCGCGACAGACTTCCTCCCGCAGCTCGACACTCCCGCCCGTCACGACGAAGGCCGCGTCGCTCGCGGGCTGTACCGTATCGTCACGGGACTTGCGAAGAAGGTGCTGCTCGCCGATGTGATCGGCAAGCATCTCGTCGACCCCGTGTTCGCCGATCCGGCGGCACATGGCGCGCAGGGCATCGCGCTGGGCTGCAGTGGAGCGCTCTTCCAGTTCTACCTCGATTTCTCGGCCTACTCGGATGTCGCCATCGGAGCCGCGGCCTGTCTGGGCTTCGAGCTGTGCGAGAACTTCGAGCGCCCGTTTCTGGCGCAGTCGATCAGCGACTTCTGGCGACGCTGGCATATGTCGCTCTCCAATTGGTTTCGCGACTATGTGTTTCTCCCTCTCGGTGGTCGAGGCGCGCACCGGCTCGAGTTCTTGCGCAACCTGATGGGCACGATGCTGCTCACGGGCTTGTGGCACGGAGCGGGCTGGAACTATGTGATCTGGGGTCTCATGCACGGCGTGTTCACCTTCGTCGGTGCGGCGTTCGGCACGCCTGCGAGGCGCGAGGAGCGCGCGGCCCCTCCACTTTGGGAGCGCGTGGCACGACGGGCCGGCGTGTTCGGCGTGGTCGCTTTCAGCATGCTGTTCTTCCGCAACGGCACGCTCGCGGAAGGCAATCGCGGCCTCGCGGGTTCGCTCGAGATGCTGCGCCTGCTCTGCACGCTCTCTCCGGGCACGGGAGCGGCGGTGATGTCCTCCGCGGGTCTCGTGGCGTTGTGCGTCGCCGCGCTCATTCACTTCACGCCGCGCGCGTGGCCGCATGAGGTTCTTCGCGCGCGCTGGCTCGCGCTGCCCGCGGTCGCGCAGGGCCTGTGTCTGTGCCTGTTCGCTGGCACACTCGGCGCGCTCTCCTACGCCAAGGCTCCGTTCATCTACTTCCAGTTCTGATGGAAGCTCCCATGTCACCGCTGCGTTCGAAGAGCTCGCTCGCAGGGCTGTGGTTCCTCGCGTTCTGCGCGCTCGCGCTCGCAGTTTCGCAGCACTTCGAGCTCGCGCTGTGCGCCGATGCGCGGCACGCGACGCTGCGCGAGTTGGTGCGCGCGGAGCGCGATGCGGAAGTCGTGTTCGTCGGGAGTTCCCAGACCGCGCGCGGTGTGATGCCCGCGCTCTTCGACCAGCGTGCGAAGGAGCTGCTCGGGCGCGATGTGCGCTCGGTCAACCTCTCGACCTTCGGCAACGCGCGGCACATCTCGTACCTGACGCTGGAGCGTTGGCTCGAGCGCCATCCCTCACCCAGCGTCGTGTATGTCGAGTGCGGCGTGCTCTCCGATGTGCCCGAGTATCCGCACAAGACGCTGACGCGCTTTGGCAAGCCGCTCGACGCGCTCGCCATGGCGTGGGAGCGACCCTACGAGTTCATCGACGGCCGCGAGTTCGTGCGCTTCGAGAAGTCTGGCGCGGGCTTCGACATGGGCGGCATCTTCCATGCTTGGTCGGTCGCGCAGCTCAATGTCGACCTCGCGCTCGATGTGCTCGGTCGCGGGCCGGAGGACTGCGTGCGGACGCTCGCCAACTTCGCGCTGGAGCGCGGGGCGAGCCCGTACTGGATGCCGGGCGAGCCCAAGATGCGCGCCGAGATCGCGCGGCAGGTCGAGGAACGCGGCTACTTCCGCATCGAGCTCGACAGCGCGGAGGGAAGCGAGGCCCACCGCAGTGTGGAAAAGCAGGCCGCGGCGGTCAGCTACGAGCGAGCGCTCGCGGCCGAGTGGAAGGGCTCCGACGACTTCGCGGATCCCGCGCGCTTCCGCGTCACACGCCTGTATGCCGAGAAGCTCGCGCGGCTGTGCCGCGAGCGCGGCATCCGGCTCGTGTTCTTGGACCAACCCAACTTCCGCGGTCGCCCGCTGCGCCCCGCACAAATCGCGTTCTATCGCTCGCTCGGGGAGCTCTTCCTGCAGGACAAGAGCGTGCTGTACCGCGAGGAGAGCTTCCTCGACTCCGGCCACCTGAGCGTCGCGGGCGCCGAGTTCGCCTCCCGCGCGCTCGCCGAGCACTTCGCCACGCTCAAGTAGCTTGCGGCGTCGCGCGCAGCGCGGCCTCGAGGTGCGGGCGGATGCGCCGCGCAGTGGCCGAGTTGGCGAAGCCCACGAAGTTGACCGGCGTCACGACATCGAGCTCGAAGTCGAGCTCCGCGCCGAGCGGCCCTTCGACGGTGCAGCCCGCCGCGCGCGCGCAGAAGATCGCGCCGGCGACATCGTAGGGGTGCGAGTTCACGGTTGTATGCGCCATGCGCTCCGCGAGCCAGCCGCGCACATCCGCGATCATGCGGTAGGTGCCGATCGCGAGCAGGAACAGCTGTCCGGCGTTCGAGATGTACTGGTCGTCGAAGAAGTGGCGCAGGTTGGCGCCTTCATGGATGCGCAGGCGCTCGGTGAAGTCCGCTTCGATGCGCGCGAGTGCGGGCCGCTGGTCCGGCGAGTAACGGAAGATCGGGAAGTAGCCGTGGTCGACGCGCGCGTCGTCGCTGGCCGTGAGCTTTCTCGCGCGCACGAGTGCGTCGTCAGCGAGCTCGCGCTCCTCGAAGCTGCAGGCTTCCCCGCATACGGCCGCGAGATGTCGGTAGCGGCCGCCGCGCGTGTCGGGAATCTCGCTGACGATTCCGAGCGACACATCGCGCAGCCGCGGTGCGCCAGGGCCAGGCGGCGCAAAGGACACGACAGTCCACGCCGAGCGCAGGTCGCACATCAAGTTGCGCGTGCCATCGATCGGATCGAGCGCGATGCGCGGTCCGCCGTGGTCGAAGCCCGCGAACTCGCGGACTCCGCCCGCGCCGTCGGGGCCGAGGTGGCGCCAGCCTGTGTCCTCGGTGAGCACCGAGAGCGCCTGCGTGCGCGCGACTCGGCCGGTCCAGCGCTCGATCGCCGCTTCGACGCGCGCGTCGACCGCATAGGTGATGTCGCCTGCGCCTTGGCGGACCGCGCGGGCGGCCAAGTCGAGGTCGCCGGCCTCGACGGCCGCCGTCATGGCGGCGCGAGCGTGCGTGCGGATTTCCGCGCACAGCTCGCGGAGTGGCTGGATCCAGCACCGCTCGCTGTGGTTCGGCTCGATATCCACCTTCATCCTGCTTAGGATACTCGGCCCGTTGGGGCCTTCGCGCCTCCCGGGACACCCCATGAGTTCCGCAGTTCGCGACGTCATCATCATCGGCTCCGGCCCCGCCGGCTACACCGCCGCCATCTACACCGCGCGCGCCAACCTCAAGCCGCTGCTCTTCGAGGGCATGCAGCCGGGCGGTCAGCTGACGATCACGACCGATGTCGAGAACTACCCCGGCTATCCCAAGGGCGTCGAAGGCCCGAAGATGATGGAGGAATTCAAGGAGCAGGCGGCGCGCTTCGGCACGGAGATCGTGTTCGAGCAGGTGGTCAAGATCGACTTCTCCAAGCGCCCCTTCACGCTCTGGACCGACTTCAACGAGTACCGCGCCAAGGCGGTCGTCATCTGCACGGGCGCGAGCGCCAAGCTGCTGGGCATCGAGAGCGAGACGCGCCTCATGGGGCATGGCGTGTCAGCCTGCGCGACCTGCGACGGATCCTTCTTCAAGGGCAAGGAAGTGCTGATCGTCGGCGGCGGCGACACCGCGATGGAGGAGGCCAACTACCTGACGCGCATGTGCGCGAAGGTGACCGTGGTGCACCGCCGCGAGGAGTTCCGCGCCTCGAAGATCATGCTCGACCGCGCCAAGGCGAACCCGAAGATCGCGTGGCTCCTGAACAAGGAGATCGTCGAGATCCTCGCCAACGAGAAGGGCAAGGTCGACTCGGTGCGCGTCAAGGACACGCGCACGGGCGCGCTCTCGGTGGAAAAGACCGACGGTGTGTTCGTGGCGATCGGCCACAAGCCGAACACGGAGCTGTTCGAGGGCGTGCTCGATGCCGACGAGACCGGCTACCTCCAGGTGCACTCGGGCACCTACACCTCGGTGGAAGGCGTGTTCGCGGCCGGTGATGTCGCGGACAAGACCTACCGGCAGGCCGTGACGGCGGCCGGCATGGGCTGCATGGCCGCGATCGACGCCGAGCGCTGGCTCGAGCGAGAGGGCGCGCACTGAGCGCGCGTCGTCGGGCATGGCCAAGGCAGCGCGCCACATCGTCGTCACTGGGGCCGGCACCGGCATCGGGCGCGCCATCGCGCTCGGGCTCGCGAGCAAGGGCACCTCACTCACGCTGCTCGCGCGCGGCGTCGCGCGGCTCGAAGCCACGGCAAGGCTCGCGCGGGAGCAGGGCGCGCAGGCGCAGGCGATTGCTTGCGACATCCGCGAGCGCAAGCTCGTCGACCGCGCCTTTGCCGACGCGCTCGCGCGTTTCGGTCCCGTGCATGTGCTGGTCGCCAACTCCGGCATCGGTGGCCCCAACTCCGCGGGGCCGAAGGATCGCTTCGACGACATCGTGGCGACCAACCTCGTCGGGACTTACTCGTGCCTGCGCGCCGCGGAGCGCCACCTCGCGCCCGGACCGGCGCCGCGCCACCTCGTCGTGATCGCTTCGATCCTCGCCCGCATCGGCGTGGCCAACTACACCGGTTACTGCGCTTCCAAGACCGCGCTGCTCGGCCTCGTGCGTGCGCTCGCGGCCGAGCTCGCACCCGCCAATGTGCAGGTCAACGCCGTGTGCCCCGGCTGGGTGAACACCGAGATGGCGCGCACCGGCCTCGACGGCTTCGCGCGCGCCATGAACGCGAGCTACGAGCGCGCGCTGGAGGTCGCGATGGAGTCTGTTCCGCTCAAGCGCATGAGCGAGCCCGAGGATGTCGCTGGCCTCGTGCGCTGGCTCATCTCGAAGGACGCTCGCGGTGTGACCGGTCAAGCGCTCGACATGAACAACGGCGCCTGGATGGGCTGAGGATTCGAGCGCTCGCGCGGCGCGAGGCTCGCCGCGGGATGCACTTCGAGCGCGCCGGGAACGGCGCAGGTGGGGAACATGTCGCGGGAGCGCGCGTATCCCCGCCGGTGCAGTCCGCCGACACTCGCTACAGGTCGAGGTCGTAGGTCGCGCGCTCGGGGAGCTGGAAGCGGCGCAGGTCGGCTCGGTTGTCGGCGAAGGCGCGCAGCACGCGCACTTCGCCGGCGGGCACGCGCGGCAAGAGGAAGGTCCCCTCGGCGTCGGGGACGATCAGGCCGCTGGCCGCGATGCCCGAGAGCGGTTCCGCGCGCCACTCGAGCGCGTCCTCGCGCCGCGCGAGCCGCGCGAGGCGCCCCTGAACGCGGCCCGTGGGAAGGTCGAGTTGCCAGCGCTGCTCGCCTTCGACGAGCTCGACGGCGCAGTCGAGCGTGTAGAGCTCCGCGCCGCGCGCGGGGTCGTGGAACGAGAACACATGGAGGCCGGGCTCGCTCGTGCCGAGCTCGAAGCGGCCCGCGCCATCGAGCGTGGCACGGCGAACGATGCGCGTCGGCGCGTCGGCGCGCGCGACTTGCACCTGCCACGCTCCCGCACTCTGGCCTCCGAGGGCGAGCACGCCGCGCACGAAGGTCCGCGGGCGCACTTCGAGCGAGACCGTGACGCGCGCCGTTTCGCCGTCCTCGACGCTGGTGTTCGTCGGTATCGCGGCCGGTGCGCCGCGCGGAGTGCGCGCGGCCTGGAAGCTGCCAGGCGTGAGCTCGCGCTCCCCGGCGCCGATCCACCACGCTCCCGGGGTCATGTGCTCGACGCGCACGCGTCCCTGCGAGTCCGTGCGCAGCGTGAAGGGCAGGCCGTCGCCGCGGGAGAGTGCGACGATGCGACCCTCGAGCGACTCGCCCGGATTGACGCGCACTTGGACTTCGAGCGTGCCACCGCGCAGGAGCTCGAGATGCAGGCCTGTGGCGTTGGCTTCGCCGCTGAGCGTGACCGGTCCAGCGTCCGTGGCGCTCCAGCCGTCGGCCTCCGCGCGCAGGAAATACTCGCCCGCGCCTGACAGCGACAGCGCGAACTCGCCGCGCGCGTCGGTCGTGCTCGTCGCGACGGGGGTGGGCTCGCAGCGCGCGGGAAAGCCGTTGATCGACAGCTCCACGCCGGCGGGCGTCGCGCGGTGCAGGGACACGCGGGCACGCTCGATCGGCTCGCCATTGTGGTGCACGATGCCGCCCAGCTTCGGAAGCGCCGCGAGCACCACGGCGATCTCGTCGCCGGTCTGCACTGGATCGAAGGGTCCGAAGCGCGCCTCGCGGTAGCCCTCGGCGGAGAGTGCGAGCGTGAAGGGTTCGAGTGGCAGCGCCAGATCGAGCGTGCCCTGCTCGCGCTCGCGGGGCAGGAACACGGCGCCCGCGACATTGCCGACGAGCGCGAGCTCGCGCAGCTCGAGCTGCCAGCGCTCGATCGGCTGGCCCGACTCGTCGCGCACGGCGATGCGCAGCGGAACCGGTCGACCGAGCGCGAGCACCACTTCGCCCGAGCCCGGCATGGCTCCGCTGACGCGCGCTGGCCGCAGGGTGCCGTCGAGGTCGCTCGCGCGCAGCTCGTGCGGCACGCGCTCCTCGGCCACCAAGCGCCAGCGACCGCGCTCATCCGCCACGCCTTGCCCCGAGCCGGGGCTGCGTCCGTCTGTCCGGCGGTAGAGGATCGCCGCGCCGCTCACCGGCGCCCCGTCGGGATCTACGACCTCGATCTCGAGCACATTGTCCGGCGGAATCGCTCGCACGACGAGCACGAGGCCCTCGACGCGGGCGCCCGCGGCGAGGTCGAACGGGTCGGAGGCGCTCCAGAAGGACGCGACGGAGCCGGCCCAGACGCGCACGGGACCGACGGGCACGCCTTCGAGCTCGAACTCGCCGTTCGCATCCGCGGTGACGCTGGCGACCGCGTCCGTCGGTCCGTGGAGCCGCGAAGGTGCGTCGTCGCCGAAGCCAGCGGCCGCGCGCACTTCGGCGGAAGAGAGCGCCACACCGGACTCGTCGACCACCCGCCCGCGCACGCGTCCGGCCGGCCCGAGCAGGATGTCGCCGAGGTCGGTCACTTCCGCATCGCGCGCGCGGACGGCCCAGGCCACATTGGCGTAGCCGCTCGCGCTCGCGCGCAGGTGCAGCGTGCGCAGGTCCGTGCTCGCGAGCAGTGCCAAGGCCAGCGTGGCGCGGCCGTCGTCACCGCTCGTCGCGCTCGCGCGCGGCCACGGGCACGAGAGGCGCGCGCCCGAGACGGGGCGGCCCGCAGGATCCAGAAAGCGCGCGCGCAGCACGGTCGTGCACTCGCTCGCCCGCAGCGTGTCCGCGCCCGGCTCGAGCGCGAGCGGCGTGGACCCGAGGAAGCGCAGGTCGCGCGGTCCCACCGGCGTGTCGACCGTCACGGGCCGAGACAGCCACGCGGCGAAGAGCGCCGCGGCCGAGACGAGCAGCAACGCGACGACGGCACGCTTCACGGATGGGTCTCTTCCGACGCTCGCTAGCTGCCGATGGTGAGCAAGAACTCCGCGTTGCTGCGCGTCTTGCGCATTTTCTGCGTCAGCATCTCCATGGCCTCGACCGGGTCCATCTCGTTCAGCACCTTGCGCAGCATCCACACGCGGCGGATCTCCTCGGGCGTGAACAGCAGCTCTTCCTTGCGCGTGCCCGAGCGATTGATGTCGATCGCCGGGAAGATGCGCCGGTCGGACAGCCGCCGGTCGAGCACGATCTCCATGTTGCCCGTGCCCTTGAACTCCTCGAAGATCACCTCGTCCATCTTCGAGCCGGTCTCGATCAACGCCGTGCCGAGGATCGTCAGCGAGCCGCCGCCCTCGATCTTGCGCGCCGAGCCGAAGAACTTCTTGGGCATCTGCAGGGCGCTGGCCTCGATGCCGCCCGAGAGCAGCTTGCCGTTGGACGGCGCCTCGATGTTGCAGGCGCGCGCGAGGCGCGTGATCGAATCGAGCAGGATCACCACATCCTCGCCCGCCTCGACCATCGAGCGCGCGCGGCGCATGACCATCTCGGCCACTTGGATGTGGCGCGCCGCGGGCTCGTCGAAGGTCGAGCTGACTACCTCGCGCACGCCCTCGGGGATCATGCGCTCGAAGTCGGTGACTTCCTCGGGGCGCTCGTCGATCAGGAGGATGATCAGGTGCGCGTCGGGGGCGTTCTTGACGATCGACTTGGCGAGCATCTGCAAGAGGATCGTCTTGCCCGTGCGCGGCGGCGCGACGATCAGGCCGCGCTGGCCGCGGCCGATCGGCGTGACGAGATCGACGATGCGCATCTCCATCGGGTTCTCGTCGGTGCCCTCGAGCAGGATGCGCTGCTCGGGATAGAGCGGCACGAGCTCCTTGAAGGGCGAGCGCATCGCGGCTTCCTCGGGCGGGTGGAAGTCGATCGACTCGATCGCGACCACGCCGAAGTGGCGCTCGGTGCCGAAGGGCGGACGCAGCCGGCCCTTGAGCGACATGCCGCTCTGGATGCCGTACTGGCGCACGAGCGACGGCATGACCAGCGCGTCCTCGTGCGCCGGCAGGTAGGCCGCGTCGGCCTGACGCACGAAGGCGTGGTTCTCGCGCGTGATCTCGACCACGCCCTCGACCTCGACCGGAGTGTCCGCGCGCAGGCGTGCTGCGGCGATCTCGAAGATCACCTCGTCGCGGCGGCGACCGGCGATGTTCTCGACCGACTCTTCCTCGGCGACATCGTGCAGGTCCGCGAGGCTCATGGCCTGCAGCTCGGAGTAGCTTGTCGCTTTCCTCTCCTTGGACTTCGAGTCGCGCTTGGCCTTGGGCTGCTCGCCCTCGAGCTGCTCGGTCTCCTCGGGAGTGAGCTCGCGCGGGAGCAGCGAGAAGTCGATCCACACCTGCTCGGCGGGACGCGGGGCCTGAGTGAATCCGCCGCCGTGGCGGCCCTTGTGACGATGACGACGCTTCTTGAAGGACATGCTTGGGATGGGGGAGGTGCGCTCGACGCTGGTTGGGGAGCGGCCCGGTCGGAGTCCAGGGCTAGCGGGACGCGAGTGCCACGAGAACGCGCCCGACGGCTGCGCGCAGCTCGTCGAGGTCGCCTTCGTTGCGGATCACGAAGTCCGCGCGGTCGCGTTTCGTCGCGAGCGGCAGCTGGAGCGCCTCGCGACGCTCGAGCTCGCCGCTGGCCCAGCCGCGCCGGGCCACCGCTCGTGCGTCGCGCACCTTAGCATCCGCATCGACGAAGACCAGCGCGTCGCACAGCGCGGTGAGCCCGTGCTCGGCCTCGTTCTCCAAGAGCAGCGGCACATCGAGCACCACGCGCGGCACGCGCTCCCTTTGGGCGGCCACGAGGCCCCCGCGCAGGGCCGCGCGGACGCGCGGATGGACGCGGGCCTCGAGCTCGGCTCGCGCGGCGGGGTCGGCGAACACCGCGGCGGCGAGCGCGGCGCGGTCGACGCGCCCGCCGGCGATCAGCGCGGGCCCAAAGCGCGCACCGAGCCACTCGCGCGTGTCGCTCGCCTCCAGCTCCGCGTGGGCGAGCGCGTCCGCGTCGAGCACCCGGCCCTCGGCGCCGGCGAGCAGCCGCGCGACCTCGGACTTGCCCGAGGCGATGCCGCCGAGAACTCCGAGGAGCAGCGGCGGCGGCGGGGTGGGGGAGTTCGAGGCGCTCACGCGAACAGGGATCCCGACGGTGGAAACCGCAGGCGCTCGGTGGGATAGCCCTCGCCCCGAAGGCTCTTCCAAGGGCCCCCGGGAACCGACCTGCAGGCTGCGAGGAGCCTAGGGAGCGCGCCGGAACGGTCAAGGGACCCCGGGTTCTCCCTTGCCGCGCCACCCGCTGTTCGGGTATCACCACACGCCCCAACGGCCAGTCCGGACCTCCCGCAGGGCCGGACCCCGTGAGCCCCTGCGGGCGCCCGCGCGGCGTCCGATCGTCCCACCCCCTCCGGAACCCTCCGGGAGCCCCCTAGGCCTCCCCCGACGACCGCAAGGATCGATGTCCATGAACCGTTCCCGCCGCGGAGCTGCCCGCGTCCATGTCATTTGGCTGGTTGTTTTCCTGGTGCTCTTCATCATCGGCGTCGTGATGGCGTGGAGCACCTCGAGCGAAGCCGAGATGTTCCGCCAGCGCGCCGAGGCCACCGCCAAGGAAAAGGCGGAGATCGCCGAGCGCGACCAAGCCAGCGCCGAAGCGCGCGTGCGCCTGTCGGAAGTGGTCGGCTGGTCGCCCGCCGACGCCGCGGCCGCCAACACGAACCTCGAGCAGATGAAGCTCAGCTTCGGCGACTGGAAGGCCAACTTCCCGAACATGGGCGACGACATCAAGACGGTCGAGCTCGCCCTGCCCAAGGCCAAGGACGCCTACCTGTCCCAGCAGCGCACGATCGCGACTCTGAACGATTCCATCCGCACCCTCGAGGGCGAGAAGGAAGCGCTCGAGCGCGGCCTGCGCGAGGCCCTGCGCGGCAAGGACTCGGAGATCTCGAACCTGCAGAAGCAGGTCGCCGACGAGCAGAACACCGCGGCCCAGCGCCAGGCGGAGCTCGAGTCGCGCGTCGCCTCGCTGCAGAGCCAGCGCAACGAGCTCGATGCTCAGCTGCGCGAGTCCCGCAACACCATCGAAGCCAACAGCCGCAAGTTCGAGGACGAGCGCCTCGCCGCCCAGACGCGCATGAAGGCCATCACCAAGGCGCTCGCCTTCCAGAAGGAGCCCGAGGCCGCCGACGGCAAGGTGCTCTCGGTCTCCAAGGACCTCGCGCTCGGCTGGATCGACATCGGCTCCAACCAGCGTCTCGCCCGCGGCACGCGCTTCCGCGTCGTGTCGGGCAAGATCGGCTCCCAGAAGCTCAAGGGCTGGGCGGAAGTCACTCAGGTGCAGCCCACCATGGCCGAGGTGACCTTCACGAATGTCGCCGACCGCTTCGACCCGATCGTCGAGGGCGACATCGTCTACAACCCGGTGTACGACCCCAAGAGCGAGCGCACCGCGGTGCTCTGCGGCCGCTTCTCGGGCCAGTTCAACGAGACCGAGCTCAAGGTGCTGCTCTCGAACATTGGCATCACCGTGCAGCCGACCCTCGGCCCCGACTCGGACTACCTGATCGTGGGCGCGGAGCTGTTCGTCGACGCCGACGGTCAGGCGCTCGAGACGCCGCTGCCGGCGAACGATCTGCCGGTGTACAAGAACGCCGAGTCGCAGGGCACCCAGATCGTGCCGATCAAGGACCTGCGCGCGTACTTCAAGTTCTAGTCGCGCCTCCTCGGCTCGCTGCCCTCTGGCGAGCGACGCTCCGCACGGGCGGGCCCCTCTCGGGGGCTCGCCCGTGCGGCTTTTTCGTGGCTTCGTGAAAGGCGCGCTCGCCGCGGAGCCGTGCGCCGTTACATTCCTGCGTCCATGGCCGAGGACGATGACCCGTTCCAGCACACGCGCATGTCGCTGGGCGAGCACCTGCGCGAGCTCCGCACGCGCCTCTTCCGCGGCGCGATCGCGGTGGTGGTGGCCTTCTTCGTCGCCTTCTACTTCTACGACCCGATCTTCGACATCGTCGCGCGGCCGATGTACGACGTGCTGGCCGAGGTCGACCTCGAGCAGCGCGCCAAGTACGAAGCGTTGCTCCTCGAAGAGCGCACGACGGCGCCCGACACGCCGCGCACGAAGTACTTCGAGGTCGAGGATCCCGCCGACAATCGCCTGCAGGCCGAATTCACCGTCTCCCAGCGCATGACGCTCGTTGGCGTCGGCGACGGCTTTTCGGTCGTGATGCGCATCTGCATCATCGCCGCGCTCGTGCTCGGCATGCCGATCCTGCTGTGGCAGCTGTGGCAGTTCGTCGCCGCCGGGCTCTACCCCAACGAACGCCGCGCGATCCTGAAGTTCTTCCCGATCACCGTGGGGCTCTTCGTGGTCGGCGTGCTGTTCGGCTACTATGTGATGTGCCCGTTTGGCTTCAAGTTCATGGTGACGGTGTTCGCGCCGGAGAAAGTGGACTACATCGCGTCGGTGGCGCCCTATCTCGACTGGCTGCAGGCCGTCACGCTCGCGCTCGGCCTGATGTTCCAACTGCCGGTGGTGATGTACCTGCTCGTCAAGGTCGGGATCGTCGAGCGCCGCAGCCTCGCGCGCTTCCGGCCCTACTTCATCCTCGTGGCGTTCATCGTCGGTGGCATCCTCACTCCGCCGGACCCGATCACGCAGTTCCTCGCGGCGGGCCCGATGATCCTGCTGTACGAGGTGGGCCTGCTGTGGACCTGGTTCATTCCCAAGTCGCGCGACTTCAGCGCGGGCGCGGCGTGAGCGTGGGAGCGCGCGATGCTCGGTGAGGTGAGGCGTGCGGCCTGCGTCGCGGTGGGGGACGAGCTGCTCGCCGGCGACTACCCCGACAGCAACTCGGGCGCGATCGCGGTCGCGCTCGCGGAGCTCGGCATCGTGGTCGACCGCTTCGTCGTGCTCGGCGATCGCAAGGGCGACCTGGAGAGCGCGTTCTACGACCTGTGCGCGCGCTACCAGCTGGTGGTGTGCACGGGCGGCATCGGGCCGACCCTCGACGATGTGACGCGCGAGGCTGCCGCCGCGGCCGCCGGTGTGCCGCTCGAACGCAACGAGGCGCTGCTCGCGGCGCTGCGCGAGAGCTACATGCGCCGAGCGCGCGCGATGCCCGAGTCGAACGAGCGTCAGGCCTGGTTCCCGCGCGGCGCGCAGGTCATGCCGAACGCCGTGGGCACCGCGCCGGGCTTCCGCGTGTGGATCGACGGCGGCACGCTGTGCGTCCTGCCCGGACCGCCGCACGAGATGCAGGACATGCTGCGGCGCGAGCTCCTGCCGTGGCTGCGCTCGACCTGCGGTCAAGGACAGGGCATCGTGCGGCACTCGTTCTACATGCTGGGGTTGCCCGAGAGCGCCTTCTCGGACCGCGCGGGCGACTGGATGGCGCGCGGAGCCACGCCGCTGATGGGCGTCACGGCGCACACCGGCATCCTGAAGGTGACCCTGCTCGGCAAGGGCGAGAGCGTCGAGGGCGCGCGCGCGCAGGTCGAGGCCCGTGCCGCGGAGGTGCGCGCGCGCTTCGCCGAGGAGCTCTACTCCGAGGACGACCCGCGCCCCGGCGCGGCAGTCGTGAGGCAGCTCGCCGAGCGTGGCGCGACGCTCGCCGTGGCCGAGTCCTGCACGGGCGGGCTCGTGGCGGAACTCCTGACGGACATCGCTGGGGCGAGCCGCGTCTTCGAGGCCGGTTGGGTGGCTTACTCGAACGAGTCCAAGGTGAGCGCCTTGGGCGTCGATCCCAGCCTGATCGAGCGCCACGGCGCGGTGAGTCGCGAGGTGGCGTTGGCGCTCGCACAGGGTGCAGCCGAGCGCTCGGGCGCGGACTTCGCGCTCTCGATCACGGGCGTGGCCGGACCCACTGGCGGGACGCCGGAGAAGCCTGTGGGGCTGGTCTGGTTCGGCCTGTGGCAAGCGGGCCGTCTCGAAGCCTTCGAGCAGCGCTTCCCGTCCGTCGATCGAGCCTCGATCCGGCGCTACGCCGCCCACATGGCGCTCAACCTCGTGCGACTGGCCTCACGCTAGCCGGGGAGCGGGCTCGGCAGGGCTCGGCCGGATGACCTGGCGGGCTCAGCGTGGGCAGTTCCCCAGCCCCTCGCAGCGGCAGGACGATTGACGCGGGCCCTTGCGGCTGGTTCAATCCTCGCCCCTTCGGCTACCCGATGGTGTAACGGCAACACAAGAGGTTTTGGTCCTCTCGTTCCTGGTTCGAATCCAGGTCGGGTAACCCCCCCTCCGAGTCTACGCGCTACCCCGTGGTGTAACGGTAACACTAGAGATTCTGGTTCTCTCATTCATGGTTCGAATCCATGCGGGGTAACCATTTTGCGCCCTCGGGCGTGGGTGGCCCGGTAGCGAGGGCGCTGAAGGGGAGGCGGACGGGCGAGAGCCTTCCCCCTCGCGGGAGCCAAGCTGTTTCGATCCCCGCCGTGGGGATCGCTGGCTCGACGCCCGCCGTCCTCGAGCCGCCCCACCGCGAGCCCTAGTAGCCCAGCGCCCGCAGGGCGCGCGCCGCCTGCGGGTCGTCGGCCTCGAGCCGCTCCCGGCCGCTGCGCAGGCGCGCGCCGAGCTGCGCGAGGTCCGGATCGTCGGCGACGAAGGCGTCGAGCGCACGGCGCAGCTCCGCCAGCGGGGCTCCGGCGGGCTTCACCGCCGAGAGGTCCCAGTCCTCGCCACCGGGGCCGGAGAGGTCGAACAGCTCCTCCTTGAGCGGCGCGAGCTCGCGCTCGCCCGTGGGCGCGGTGCGCGTCGCGAGGCTGCGCACGAGCTTCCAGTCCCCCAGGCGCACGGCTTTTTGCTGCAGGACGCCGTCGAGGTCCGCGCGCTCGACCTTCTCGCTGAAGAGCGGCCGAGCGCGCGTGGGTCCCAGGACGCAGCGCATCGAGCACGGACTCGCCGCGCACGGGCGAGGGAGCGGCCGAGAGGGGCGGCAGAGCGAGCAGGTCGAGCAGCGTCGGCGTCACATCGACCAGCGAGAGCGGCGTGCGACGCTCGCCGGCGGGGAATGTCGGAGCGCGCAAGAGGAACGGCATGTGGATCGTGCTCTCGGCGGCATTCGCACCGTGCTCGAAGAAGTACTCCTGCTCCCCGAGGCTCTCGCCGTGATCGGCGGTCAGCACGACGACGGTGCTGTCGAGCAGCCCGCTCGAGCGCAGTGCGTCGAGGAGCCGCCCGAGCTCCGCGTCGAGATGGCGCACTTCGCCGTCGTAGCGCGCGCGCACCCGAGCGGCGTCGAATGTGTCGGCATCGAGCCACGCCTCCGCGGGCACATTGTGGCGCGCCACGCGCTGGCGCGAGCCCGCTGGCTCGAGGCTCACGAGCTCGCCGCTCGCGGGCGCGACGAACCGCTCGGGCGGCTGGTAGGCGCCGTGGGGATCCATGTAATGCAGCCTCAGGAACCACGGCTGCCCGCCGTCAACGAGCGCCGTGCGCGGCTCGAACTCCGCGTCAGGCGGGCTGGCGAGCCCGAGCGCGACGAGGGCCGCGTCCGTGAGCGAAGTCGCCGTGCGCTCCGGCACGAGGTCCGGCGGCACGCCGCCGCGCTGGGGCAGGCTCTCGCACCACAGGTCGAAGCCGCGCGCGAGTCCCGAGCGAGTGTCACCGAGCACCCAGTTGCCGACGATCGCGCCCGTGCGGTAGCCGTGCTCGCGCAGGCGTTCCTGCAGGAGCGGCACATCGCGCGCGAGCGCCTCAGCGGCGGCGCAGGAACTCCTCCGAGGCGAAGCGCAGCGCGAGCTCCTTGGCGCGGCCGCGCTCGAGAGCGTCGGGCACATCGGCGGCGAGGCGCACGCCGAACTGGACCTCGAAGGCCTCGCGCAGCGCGGGCGCGAAGCTCTCGGGCTCGAGGCCGCGGGCAACATGCTCGAGGGTGGCGATGTCGCCTTCGAGCGGCGTTGTGCCGAGCTTGATCGAGCCATGGTGCAGCACGCGGCCCTTCGAGCGGCGCTGGGCCGAGCCGACGCCCTTGCGCTCGTTCCACACGAGGTCGAGCGGCGAGGACTTGTGGAAGCACATGCCCGTGCCCTCGCGCTCACTCGCGAGCGTGCGTTCGCCGCGCAGCTCGGCGGTCACGCCAAAGGTCGCGAGCGCGCGCGCCACGGCGGCGTGCACGCGCGCGTAGGACTCCGCGATCGGTCCGCGGTAGAGCGGGTGCTCCACATCGGCGGCGATCGAGAAGGTGAGCTCGCGCTGGTGGTGGATCGCGCCGCCGCCCGTGAAGCGCCGCAGCACGGCGCGCGCGTCCGCCGCCGCGGGGACATCGGCGCGGCGCTGGAAGTAGCCGAGCGAGAGCGCGCCCGGCTTCCAGGAGTAGAAGCGCACCGTCACCGGTGCCCCGGAGGACTCGAGCAGCGCCTCGTCGAGGCCGAGGTTGAACGCGGGTTGAGCGTTCCAGGTCGTGACGAGGCGCCACGTTTCCACGGCGGTCGAGGCTCGCGCGAGAGGCGCGCGCGACTAGTGCTTCTTCGAGGCGACGAACTTCTCGTATTCCGCCGCGTCCATCAGTCCGTCGAGCTTTTTGCTGTCCGGCTTGACCTTGATGATCCAACCCGCGCCCCAAGGGTCCTTGGAGAGGATCTCGAGGTGATCCTCGATGGCGGCGTTGATCTCGAGCACTTCGCCGGCGATCGGCGCGTACAGGTCGCTGACGGCCTTGACCGACTCGATCTCGCCGAAGGTCTCACCGG
>VGYZ01000001.1 GCA_016872795.1 Planctomycetota bacterium | reverse complement strand
CGCGAGCCCGCCGCGCCCCGTCCGCTCCCGCGCCTCCTCAGCCCACGCCCCGCGCCGCGACTTCCGCCGCGATCTCGTCGAGCTCCGCCACCAGCTCCGGCCCGAAGTAGTGCGCGAACTCATCCCGCGCGCCCTCGTACAGAGTCGGCCCACTGCCGCTGCACACCAGCGACCGGTCGACCGCCTCCCCCGAAGGCAGCAGCACGCCGCCATCGAAGGTCATCGGAAACAGCGCGCTCAAGAGCGGCTTGAGCTCCCGATGCGGCACCCCGACCTCGAGGCAATACGCGTGGAGCGCACACCCACGCCCCGCCCGATTCGAAAAGACACAGCGCCCATCCCGCACCGCCGTCCGCACCCGCCCCCCGCTCGGAAATTCCTCGTCCCGCTCCACCTCGCCCTCGAACCACTCCCCCGCCGCAGCTCCCTCACGTCATGTTGCACGCGCGCGAGGTTGCCAGCGCACCCACCGCCTGTCGAGCCCGCGCCGCGCGCGCTCAGGCTCGCGCGAACCTAGCCCCGCGCTCTGGCGGAGGAGCCTTGGGGGATGAGGTGCTTGGATTCGAGGTAGAGCAGCACTTTGGTGGCGGATTCTTCGATGGATTCGCGGTCGGTGTGGAGGGTGAGTTCGGGGTGGAGGGGTTCTTCGTAGGGGTCGCTGATGCCGGTGAATTGCTTGAGGAGGCCGGCGCGGGCTTTGGCGTAGAGGCCCTTGGTGTCGCGCTCCTCGACGGTGGCGAGGGGGGCGGCGACATGGATCTCGATGAAGGGAGCTTGAGAGCGGGAGCGGATCTCGTCGCGGATGGAGCGGTAGGGCGAGATGGCGGCGGAGATGGCGATCACGCCGTTGCGGGCGAGCAGGTTGGCGACGAAGCCGATGCGGCGCACGTTGGTGTCGCGGTCTTCCTTCGAGAAGCCGAGGCCCTTGGAGAGGTTCTCGCGCACTTCGTCGCCGTCGAGCAGCTCGACCTTGAGACCGAGCTCGCGCAGGAGCGGAGTGAGGAACTCCGCCAGCGTGGACTTGCCGGCGCCGGAGAGGCCGGTGAACCAGAGGATGCAGCCCGTGGTGTGTGCGCTCATGTCGGTGTGTGCGCTCATGGTGCTCGCCTGCGCGCTCAGCGGATCTTGCCCTCGAGGAACGGCACCTCGAAGCACTTGTCGTGCATGATCGGTCCGTGGCCGAAGTAACCGGCCTCGCCGAACAGCTCGCCGTGGTCGGCGGTGACGACGATGTGCGTGTCCTTCGGGCAGATGTCGTAGAGCTTCTCGAACACGGAGTCGAGGTAGCGCACGGTGTCGACTTGGCGCTCGTGCAGTTGGCGCATCTTGTCGTCGTCGAAGAACGCCGTGTCGTCCTTGACAAGGTTGCCCTGCGCGTCGACGGCCTCGCCCATCTTCTTGAACACGCCGTTCACGCCGCTGATGCGCGGCCACATCGAGCTGTCCTCGTCGGGCTTGGCGTACGGGTAGTGCGTCTCGCCGACATTGAGCATGTAGAAGCTCGGGCGCTCGGTCGTGAAGGTCAGCGTGGGCAGCATCGACGCCATGTCGTTGTGCTTGTCCATCAGCTGGAAGCTGTCGAAGTCGCGGTTGATGCCGGTCTTCGGATTGAGCACCGGCAGCGAGACGCGTGCGTGCGTGCGATAGCCGAGCGTGTTGCGCAGGAAGCCGGGGAACCACAGCGCCGGCACCATCTTCGCGAAGTCGACATCCTTCGCGCCGAGGCGCGCGTTGTAGTTGAAGAAGTCCTCCTTGTAGTACTCCGACGCGTACACATTCGGCGGAGTCGTGTGCGGCAGCAGGCCGGTCAGCAGGTTGTAGTGCGAGGGCGCGGTCCAGCTCGCGTAGCTGTAGCGCTTCTCGACCTTGCCGCCGGAGAGCTTGGGGATGATCTTCGGCGCGGCGCGCATGAACGAGTCGTAGCGGCAGCTGTCGAGCGTGATGACGATGAAGTTGTTGGTCGCCTTCGGCTCGGGGTGCGGGCCGAGCGCGCCGAGTGGACGCGGCATCGGGCGCGGGCCGGCCGGAGGCGGCGTCGCGGGCTTCTTCTTGGAGAGGAAGTCGAACAGTCCCATCGTGGTGGTTCCTTGCGTTCGCTGGTGGGGCGCGCGGCGCGCTCTCAGAGGTAGCCGAGGTTCTTGAGCTTGCGCTTGATGTCGGCGAGCTCGGCCTCGCTGAAGGTGTCCTGCGCCCCCTGCTCGCGGCGCTCGCCGAGCACATCGCGCAGCACATAGACGATGAACTCCGTCGGCGAGCTGAAGCCCGAGCCTTCGACGACCTGCTGCACCTTGCGGTACAGCGGCCGGGGGATCTTCACGGTGACCTTGGTCTCGCGCACGGGGCGTCGCTCGGCGGTTTGGGGCATCGGGATTGAGGAGCGGCGCTGCGGCCGATCGAGCCACAGGTCCGAGAAACGTACTCTGATCGGAGTGTCGGTGGGGTGCGATCGGAGCGCGGGCCGGGGAGGCGCGGGCAAGCTCGAGCATAAGAATTTGTCAGAAATAGACTTACGCACGGCCACCCAGTTGGCGAACCGGCCCCCACGCGCGCTGCGATGCGGCCTGGGCAGCGCCCGCAGCCCTTTCCGAGGCAGGCCGAGCGACCTGCGATGCCGCTGGAGCTTCCGACCCCCGCTGTACGATCCACGCCCCTCATGAAGCTCACGCACTTCGCTCTCGCCCTCGGTCTCGCGCTCCTCGGTTCCTGCGGCGGCTCCGCCACTCCGGCCGAGAACGTGCAGGCGGGCTCGACCGCGCTCGGCAAGAGCGACTGGCGCGCCGCGCAGTCGAGCTTCGAGGCCGCGCTCGCCGCCCTGCCCGCCGAGGACGCCGCCTACAAGCGCGCCAAGCTCGGTCAGGTCGAGGCCCTGATCCAGCTCGACGCCACCCGCGCCAAGACCGAGTTCCTCGCCTACGCCGACAGCGCCGCGGCCACACTCGACTCGAAGGACTGGCGCGCCGTGATGACCAAGCTGACGGCCAAGGGCAAGTTCGTCGAGGCCATCGGCGTGCTCGAGGCCGGCCTGAAGAAGCACCCGCAGGACGGCGACATCAAGAAGATGGGCGACGCGATCAAGGTGGCTGCCGAGAAGGCCGGCGACTCCGGCGCGCTCGACTCGCTCAAGGGGCTGGGCTACCTCTAGGTCCGCTCGCCGCCATGAACGAAGCGCCGCCGAACGCCGCGGAGCGCTTGCGCGCTCCCGCCACCTGCCTCGTCGCCTACGGGGTGCTCTCCGTGTTGCTCCAGCTCGGCTCCCTCGTGAGCGAGCTGCTCGGCAATCCGCTCCAGCAGCGCATGGTCGAGTTCCTGAAAGAGCGCGGCATCGACACGACAGCCTTCGACAGCGACTCGCTCAGCGGCGGCCTGCTGTTCGGCGCCAGCTTCTTGATGAACATCGTGCTGAGCGCGCTGCAACTCGCCCTCTCGCTCTTCATCGGGTGGGCCGGCCTGCAGATGCTCCGCCGTCGCCACCACGCCGCCTGCATGGGCGCCGCCATCGCCGCCTGCCTCCCGTGCAGCGCCTGCTGCTGCCTCGGTCTGCCGCTCGGCATCTGGGTCCTCGTCGTCCTCAACCGCGAAGACGTGCGCCAGTCCTTCAGCGAGAGCTGAGCCGCGCGGATTGCTAGCCTGCCGGAGTGAAGTTCCCCACCTCGGTTCCCCCGAAGGAGATGCCCCCGATGGTCGATCCTGCCGTGCATTCGAAGGTCAAGGCTCCCGCGACCACCCTGATGGTCCTCGCGGTGCTCGGCTTGCTCTACAGCCTGTTCAGCATCCTCACGAGTGCGTTCAGTGGCGAAGCGAATCGGCAAATCCTCGAGGGACTGCGCGAGGCACTGAGCCAGAGCGGCCAGGAGCTGCCGCCGTTCGTCGAGTCCCTGTTCAACAGCGCTTCCGACATCGGTGTCGCGTTGGCGATCCTGAACGCCGCCGCGTGGGTGTTCGTGCTATTCGGAGCGCTGCGCATGCGACAACTCCGCAGCCGTAGTCTCTGCGTCGCCGCCGCGGTGCTTGCCCTCGCGCCCACCCAGTGCTGCTGCGGCCTCGGCATCGCCGTGGGTATCTGGGCCCTCGTCGTCCTCAACCGCACGGACGTGCGCCAGTCCTTCAGCGAGAGCTGAGCCGCGCGGCGCGCGTGAGAGCGCGTGAGAGCGCGGCGTGCGCGGCGGGGAACGCCGCGTATTGGATCGTCGGCGCGCGCGATGGAGCGCCTCACGATTTGGCGCCTCACGATTTGGCGCCACGCGATTTGGTTGGCGCCACGCGATGGAGCACCGCACGGGGCCGGGCGCCCTTGGCGGGCGACCGACCCCGTGCAGATCCCCCGTCCGTCCGCGAGCTAGAGCTCGAGGAGTGTTCTCGACCTCAAGGAACGAGCGTGAATTCCAGCGCGTTCGAGAGGTTGGTGGTCTTGGGGGCCGGCGGGTCGCGGAACCAACCTTGGGCCTGCACGATGGCGCCCGCGCTGAACGGTGCGCCGAGCGCCGTCGGCGTGGCGCTCAGGAACGCGAGCCAGTCCCTCGAGAGCGTGCCGTCGCAGCTTCCGGCGGTGCCGCCGGTGTCCTGCGCAGCCATGCGCTGGGTCGGGGACTTCACGCACAGGAAGCTCGTGCCGCCGACACCCCACGCAGACGCGGCGCGCCCCGAGATGCCGTAGAAGATCAGGCCCTGCTTCTGGCCCTCGACATTGGAGACGACGAGCGTGAAGCCCGAGCTGGCGGCGACGCTGGCGGTGCCGTTCGCGCTGATCGCGGGGACGCAGCCGTTGGTGGTCGTGCCCGCCGTGCAATAGGGCGTGACGACCACCGGCGGAACCTCGCGAATTTGGAAGGCAGTGATGTGCGGGCGCAGCGTGCTGGTCGCAACCGGATGCGAGCCTTGCTCGATCAGGTACAGCTGGCTGGTCGACGAGCGAGTGAATGTACCGACGATGTGCTGGCCGAAGATCGTGTCACCCGCGCCCGAGAAGTTGTTGGGATCGGCGTCGAGGCCCTGCGAGATCGGCCCCTGCGTGAGCGAGCCGAGGTTGGTGACATTGCCGCTCGTCAGCGTGGCGACACCGACGGCCGAGCTGAACGACATGCGACGATCGTTGACCGCCGTGGTGCCCCCGCCAGGACGCTGATCGCAAAACCAGATCTGAATCTCGTAGGTCTTGCCTTGGACGAGCGTTCCGAGCGTGTCGAGGCGAATGCCGCCCCAATTCGACGGGTTGGTGAGGGTGGTTTCACCCGTGGCGCGGGCGGCGCCGAGCAGCTGGTCGTACCCCATGTCGCCGGTGGTCGAGCCGTTGAGCGCGCTCGTGCTCGCGTTGGTCCAGCCCGATGGAGCGAACGCGGCGAACGTGACCCCGCCCACCGTCGGCGAGTAGACCGGGCTCGAGGCGTTGCAGTTGCGCGCGGTGACGAGCGTGCCGTTGGTCCGAACATCGGAAGGCGCGAGGACATCCTGCGGGGCGCCCCAGGTGATGACATCGGCGCGAGCTGCGCTGGCGAGGCCCAAGGCAGCCATGGCCGGGAGCAGAGCGGTGCGTGCGTTCATGAAACGATCCTGCATGGAGTTCTGTGGTGAGTCCGTCCGTCCGCGCCCGTGAGCCGGTGGCCGCATTCTCGGAGGACGAGAGCGCCGGTCCCGTCAGCGCGTTCCCGAAAATCCCGTTCCCGCGCTCGAACCGACCGCCGCCGGACGCACCCAACCCACGCAGCGCGGGGCGGGGGGCGCCGGCCCCGCGGGCGAGAGGGTCGCGTACGCGTTCCGGGGCTAGTCGTCGCCCTGCAGCAGGCCGCCCAAGAGGCCGCCTTGTTCGGTGCGGCCGCCGGAGGCGGCCATCATGCGGGTGGCGAGGCGGGAGAAGGGCAGGGTCTGGAGCCAGACGCGGCCGGGGCCGCGCAGGACGGCGAAGAACAGGCCTTCGCCGCCGAAGAGGAAGCTCTTCACGCCGCGCACCATCTGGATGTCGTAGTCGACGGCCTCGTCCATGGCGACGATGCAGCCGGTGTCGACGCGCAGCATCTCGCCGGCGGCGAGGCGGCGCTCGACCACGGAGCCCGAGGCGTGGACGAAGGTGGTGCCGCGGCCTTCGAGGCGCTGCAGCATGAAACCCTCGCCGCCGAACAGGCCGGCGCCGAAGCGGCGCGTGAAGGCGACGGAGATCTGCACATCGGTGGTCGAGCACAGGTACGAGTCGCGCTGGCACAGGAGCGTGCCCTGCGAGAGGTCCATCGGCAGCACCTTGCCGGGATAGGGCGCGGCGAAGGCCACCGTCGCGGGGCGGCCGCCTTGGTTCGTGAAGGTCGTCACGAAGAAGCTCTCGCCGCCGATCATGCGCTTGAGGCCGGAGAGCAGGCCGCCGCCCGTCGAGGTCTCCATCTCGATCCCCTGCTCCATCCACACGAACGCGCCGGGCTCGGCGCGAACGGCGTGGTTTTGGGGCAGTGTGACCTGCACATATTGGAAGTCGTCGCCGTCGATGCGGTAGTCGAGCGTGGTGTTCATGGCTTCGGGAGCGCGCACGGACCGGCGTGCGGGCACCAGAATCTACTGCGGGAAGGCGTTGACGTTACCAGTGCCGTGCATGCGACCGAGCGCGAGAGCGCGGCGAGAGCCCCGAGAAGGACTCCGCTCGCTCGGCCGCGCGGCGGATTCAGCGCACGAGCAGGTCGAGCAGCTGGCGTTCGGGGCCTTGGACGCCGACGCCGTCGAACTCGCGCGAGCGCGGGCCGACCTCGTCGAAGACGGTGATGCGACAACGCAGAAGGTCGGCGCCGGTGGTGGAGCGCGGCTCGGTGCCGGACTTCAGCGTGCGCGCGGCGTCGACGAGGCGTTCGGCCTCGGCGAGGCTGAGCATGCGGTAGGCGCGAGCGGGGTCGCGCGGCGGGCTCGTCCACTCGTCGACCACGACGCCGCTGGGGTACACGCGCAGCGACTCGTCGATGCCGGCGATGCCGCCGCGGCGACGCAGTTCGAGGTAGGGACGCGCGGGCAGCACTTCGAACTCGAAGCGCTCGTCGGGCCGCACGAAGCGCTCGAGGCGCAGCTTGTAGCGGCCGGGCATCAGGCCGCGGATGCGCGCCACGGCGCTGAAGTCCTGCAGCACGGTCGCCTGCACCGTGCCCTGCGGCGGCGGCGCGGAAACGGGCGTCAGCACGAGCGTTCCGGGCTCCTCTGGGTCGCGGGCGAGCTCGAAGCCGACGAACATCCAGTTGGGCGTGGCGTGGTGGCCGTCGACGCGCACTTCGAGCGTCTCGCCCCAGTGAATCGAGCGCGGCAGCGTGCAGCGATCGGGCAGGCCGACCTGCAGGCCCGGCTTGCCGGCGCGCGACGCGGGCGGCTCGGCCCACGGCTCGCTCACCTCGCCGAGCGTGCGGCTCGCAGCGCCGCGCGCGAGGTCGACGAAGCGCTCCTCGCCGCGCTTCGTGACGAGCGCGAGGAAGGCCTGCGGCCCGGCAGCTGTCTCGCCCCAGCGCAGCGCGGGCGGAGCGTCGGGTGCGAGCCACTCGCCGTCGGCGGGACGGCCGGCGCGGCCGCGATCGAGGTCGAGCTCGGCGGCGGAGAGCTCGGCCTTGCGCTCGCCCGTGCGCCAGATACTCAGGAGCTCGCGCGACTCGCTGTACGCGCGGTCGACGCTGACGAAGGCGAGGCCGTCGTCGGAGAGCAGATGCCAGCGCGGCGTCGCGCGGTGCGGATAGCTCGCGCTCCAGCGCGGCTCGCCGCTCTCGAGCGGCGGATTGGGGTGCACGCTGAGCGTCCAGCGAGCGAGTGCGTCCGGCACGCGCTCCTGACCCTTGGCGCGCGCGATTTCAGCGCGAAAGTGGCCGCTCGCGGAGACGACGGTCACGGGCTCGAGCGGCGCCGCGGGCTCCTGCGGAGCACAGAGGAAGGTGAGCGCGAATGCCAGCACGGGCCTACTCCTGCTCCTTGTCCTTGAGCTTGTCGTTGGCGGCCTTGAACAGGTCGTCGAGGCGCGAGCGCTTCTCGCGCTCCTTGGCGAGCAAGTCGTCGAGCCGTCCGGGTGCCTCGTCCGTGCGCGACTTCACGCGACCGAGCGCGTCGCCCCAGTCCTTCTCGCTGACCTTCGGCTTGCCGGTGATGTCGAGCTCCTCGGGACGGCGCGTGCGCAGCACGGTCTGCGTGCGCACATCGATCACGAGGCGCGACGAACAACAGGGACAGGCGATCTCGATCTCTTTCGTGTCCATGGTGGCTGGGGCGCCTCGCTTGCGCGGGACGACATCATGGCGCCGGCGCCAGCGAGAACAAATTCCGGGAAACGACGCCCTACGGACAAGGGCGGAGCGATATTTCGCGAGGAACTCGAAACGATCGGCGCGGAATGTGCGTAGGCTCTTGCAATGAGTTTCGGGAAACGCGTCGCTCCCCCCAGCGATGGATATGCCCGCCGAAGGATGCGGCTCGAGCGCGGCATCGGTGTCGTGCTTTGGATCCTGCTCGCAGCGGTCGTGTTCGTCGTGATCTAAGTCGCAGCGCAGCCGCTCGGGCCGCGAATTCCTCTAGTAGTCACGGAACGAACCGATGTAGGGCGAACCATAGAGAGGCGGGCAGGTGCGATAGGGATGACCGCCCCACGCGCCCACGCCCCAGCCGAACGACCAGTAGGGGCCATAGCCGTAGCCGTACGGGTAGTACAGGAGGCGTTCGAAGTTGGCGCTGATCACCTTGCGGCGCTCGGCGTAGCGCAGAGCCAGCCGGAGGTTGAGGCCGGACCAGTCGAGGTCGCCGAAGCTCTTCCCGGCGGGCAGGGGGAACGAGGCCGCGACCTCGCTGGTGCCGCCGGGGGCGATCGGCTCGGGCACCTGCGGCACGAGCTCGCCGGCCGGCAGGGTCACGAGATCGCCCGTGGACACCTGCAGCGAGCCCGCGTCGAGCGCGAACGGCACCGCGCCGGAGTTCTCGAAGCGCATCAGCACCTCGACCTGCGCCGGACGGGCGCTCTCACGGTCCGCGCGGCGCACCCCGCGCACCGTGAACAGGGCGCGCCCCTCGAAGTCGGCCACCTCGCTGTCCTCGAGCTTCACTTCCAGCGGCGACGGGACGAAGCGCGCGTCGTGGAAGGTCGAGCAGGCCGCAAGGCCGGCGGAGAGCAACGCGGGCAGCAGGGTCTTCATGGTGTGGGTTCTGTGCGACACGCGCAGGTCGAATTCCATAGGCAGTCAGTCGGCGCGGCGAGATCCACGGGGAATGTCCGACGCCGCGCGCGCTCCAAGGATATTTCAAAGTGAGCGCGCGACCCGCTCAGGGCAGCGGCACGGGAATCCGACGCCGGCGCACGATGCCGGCGAGGGCCGCGAGCCACTGCGCGTCGTCGTTGAGGCAGGGCACGACCGTCCAGTCCTTGCCGCCGGCCTTGCGGAACTCGTGGCCGAGCTCCATGCGGACCTCCTCGAGGGTCTCGAGGCAGTCGGTGGTGAAGGCCGGGCAGACCGCGACCACGCGCCGGTGCGTCTTGGCGAGTTCAGGGATGGCCTCGGCGGCGTAGGGGCGCAGCCATTCCTCGCGGCCGAAGCGCGACTGGTAGACCTGCGTCCAGCGTTCCTTCGAGAGGCCGAGCGCCTTGGCGAGGGCCGCAGCGGTGCGCTCGCAGTGCTCGCGATAGGGGTCCCCCGCCGTGACATAGCGCAGCGGGATGCCGTGGAAGCTGAAGACATAGTGGTCGATGTCGGCGTCCTGCACGCGCGAGCGCACGCTGGCGGCGAGGGCGGCGATGTAGTCGGGGTCGTCGTAGAAGGCGCTGACGACGAGCGGCTCGCTCTCCCCACGGCACGCGCGGGCGGCGCGCACGGCGTCGACCACGGTGCCGGAGGTCGTGCCGCTGTACTGGGGAAACATGGGAGCGAGCACGAGGTCGCGGCAGCCGGCCGCCTTCAGGCGCTCGAGGGCCGACTCGATGGTCGGGTTGCCGTAGCGCATGGCGACCTCGACCCGGTAGCCGTCGCCGAGCTCGCGCTGCAGGCCGCGGCCCTGGGCCTTGGAGAGCGTGATCAGCGGCGAGCCCTCGGGGGTCCAGACCTTGCGGTAGAGCGCGGCGCTCTTGGGGCCGCGCAGCGGGAGGATGATCCCGTGCAGGAGCGGCAGCCAGAGCCAGCGCGGCAGGCGCACCACGGCCGGATCGCCGAGAAACTCGGCCAAGTAGCGGCGCACGGCCGCGGTTTCCGGCGCGTCGGGAGAGCCGACATTCACGAGCAGCACGCCGATGGGTTGCATGGGCCGGAGAGCGTAGCAGCCGGGGCCGCCGAGCCTGAGAGCGCGGGCGTGACTCCCCCACCCGGCCGGAAGCGGGTTCCCGGCTTGGGTGACGGGAAACGAGCGCATCGGCCGGGGCGCGGAAAAAATCCCGCGGCCGTGACAGAGCGGTGACAGAAATCGAGTTCGCGCGGCGTACCTTTCGAGCGCCATGGAACGGATCGGGATCGCGGGCCTGTCGCTGCAGGAGACGGATGTCGCGGGGCTCGAGCGCCTGCGGCGGCCGGAGCCGGAGCGCTTCGAGCTGTGCGCGAGAGAGCTCGCGGACGAGCTCGGCGCCAGCGAGCTCGTGCTGCTCACGACTTGCAACCGCGTCGAGGTCATCTTCGCGCGCGAGCTCGGCCATCTGCCGGAGGCCGCAGACCGCGAGGTCGTCGCGCGCACACTCGGCCTTGCCGAGGACGATCCCGTGCGCGCGCGCATGCATGTGCACATCGCCGCGAGCGCCGTGCGCCATCTATTCCGCGTCGCGTGCTCGCTCGACTCCGTCGTGCTCGGCGAAGACCAAATCCTCGCGCAGGTGCGCGACGCCTTCGCGCGCTGCGAGCGCGCGGGGCTGGTCGGCCGGCTGCTCGGTGGGCTCTTCGAGCACACCTTCCAGATCGGCAAGCAAGTGCGCACCGAGACCGAGCTCTCGCGCGTCCCCGTGTCGGTGGTGAGCATCGGTCTCGAAGAAATCGCGCGCTATTTCGCCAGCGCGATGCCGCGCGTGGCGCTCGCGGGCGCTGGCGCGATGGCCGAGTTGGTGGTGAAGAACGCGGCAGATCATGGCGTGAAGATCGCGGCGATCGCCAATCGCACGCTCCCGCGCGCGCAGCGGCTCGCGAGCCTGTGCGGCGCGCAAGCGCTCACGCTCGACGCCTTGCTCGAGCAACGCGGTGGCTTCGATGTGATCGTCACCGCGACTTCGATGCCCGGCTATGTGTTCGACCGCGCGCGCCTGACTTCGTTCGCGCAACGCACGCCGCTCGGCCGTTCGCTGCTCGCCGTCGACCTCGCCGTGCCGCGCGACATCGAGCCGGTCGATGCGCCGCAGGTCGAAGTGATCGACATGGAGCGACTGCGCGCTGCGGCCGAGGGCAATCGCGCGCTGCGGGCCGCGGCGGCGGCGCAAGCGGAAGCGCTGATCGAGCGCAAGCTCGAGGGCTTCACGCGCCGCGCGGCGCAGTCGGCACTCAACGAAACCATCGCCGAGATGCGCAACGAATCGGAGAGCGTGTTCGAGAAGGAACTCGCGCAGCTCTTCACCGGCAAGCTCGCGCACATTCCCGCCGACGACCGCCGCGCGATCGAGCACTGGGCGCGCACGGCTTTCGGGCGCGTGTCGCATGTGCCGATCAGCGCGATCAAGCGGCTCGCGAGCGACAAGGCGCTGTTCGGCAACGGCCAAGGCACGGAGGGTGCAGCGTGAAGGTACGGATCGGAACGCGCGGATCGGATCTCGCGCTGTGGCAGGCGCACCACGTGAAGTCGGTGCTCGAGCGCGCGGGCGCGCAGGTCGAGATCCTCGTGCTGAAGACGAAGGGCGACCTGATCGACAACGTGCCGCTCTCGAAGGTCGAGGGCAAGGCGTTCTTCACGGCGGAGATCGAGCGCGCGCTGCTCGACCGCGAGGTCGACATCGCCGTGCACAGCCACAAGGACCTGCCGACGGAGATGACGCCGGGCCTCGTGATCGCGGCCGTGCCGCCGCGCGCGACGCACTGCGAGCGACTGCTCGTGCGTCCCGACGCGCACGATTCGCAGGCGCCGTTTTTGCCGCTCAAGCGCGGGGCGCGCGTGGGCACGAGCGCGCCGCGGCGGCTCGAGCAGCTCAAGACGCTGCGGCCCGACCTGCAGGTGCTCGACCTGCGCGGCAATGTGCCGACGCGCGTGCGCAAGGCGCGCGAAGGCGTGTACGACGCGGTGGTGCTCGCCGCTGCAGGCCTCGATCGCCTGAAGCTCTCGACCGAAGGGCTCGTCGCCGTCGATCTTGCGATCGGCATGTTCGTTCCGGCGCCCGCGCAGGGCGCACTGGCGGTGCAGGTGCGCGCGGACGACCGCGCGGTGTTCGAGCTGTGCCGCAGCGTGCTGCACGATGAACCGACGGAGCGCGCGATCGCCGCCGAGCGCTCGCTGCTCTCGGGCGCGGGCGGTGGCTGCAGCTTGCCGCTCGCCGCGGCGGTTTCGCGCGAAAGTGGCGCGAGCGACTTCGTGGCGCACGGCTTCCTCGGCGCAGGCCATCCGGCCGGTGCGGCGCACGCGCGTTGGGTCGTCGCACGCGGCGCCTCGCCCGAAGCTGCGATGAAGACGGTGCTCGGCGAGCTCGTCTCCGCGCGCGCCACGCGCGTCGGTCCGTTCGGCGGCCTCTCGATCGCCCTCGCTGGCTCCGCGCACGATGGCTCCCAGCTCGGCGAGCGACTCGCCGCGCTCGGAGCGGATGTGCGCGCGGAGCGCGTGATCGAGCTCGAGCCCATCGCGGGCGCGAACCTCGATGCGTTCCTCGCGAGCGCGCGCAGCGGCGATGTGGTGGCGATCACGAGTCGACAGGCGGCGCATCTGCTCGCCGGCCGCAAGGTCGCCGCGGGCGTGCGCTTCGCGGCCGTCGGGCGCGCGAGCGCGCGCGAGCTCGCCAACGGCGGCTTCGAGGTGGCGTGGACCGGCGAGAGCGGCGCCCGCGAGCTCGCGGGTCGCGTCGAGGTCGCGCAGGGCGCTCGCGTGCTGTGGCCGTGCGCGCAGGATGCGCTGCCCGACCTCGCCGATGCTCTCGAAGAGCGCGGCATCGCGCTCGAGCGACGGGCGATCTACCGCACCAAGCTCGCGCGCAACATGCGCCTCGATCCCGAGGTCGCGGTGCGCGTGTACATGAGCCCGTCCGCCGTCGAAGCCGCGCTCGATTGGGAGCGCGCGCATCCCGGACGCGCAACCGTGCGCTTCGCGCTCGGCTCGACGACGGCCGCGGCTCTGAAGTCCGCCGGCCTCGACGCCGTGCAACCCGCCTGCACCGACACCCCGATCACCGAGGAGCTCGTCGCAGGGCTCCACCGCCTCGTCTGCTCCAAGGTCACGCAAGCATGAAGATCCGCCCCCGTCGACTCCGCACCACGGCGCTCCTGCGCGAAGCCGTCGCCGAGACTCAGTTCCGCGTCGCGCAGCTCATCCAGCCGCACTTCGTGATCGAAGACACGAACGGCGTGCAGGCAATCTCCTCGATGCCCGGCATCGAACGCATGGGCATCGCGCGCCTCGTCGAGCGTGTAGGCCGCGATCTCGACCTCGGCCTCACGAATGTGCTGCTCTTCGGCCTGACCGAGCACAAGGACCTGCGCGGCGCGAGCGCGACCGATGCGAACGGCCTCGTGCCGCGCGCGGTGCGAGCGCTGCGCGAGCGCCACGGCGAGCGCCTGACGATCATGACCGATGTGTGCCTGTGCGGCTCGCTCGAGCACGGCCACTGCGGGATTCTGAAGGACGGCAAGGTCCTGAACGATGAGACGCTGCCGATCCTCTCGGCCATGGCGCTCGCGCACGCGCGCGCCGGAGCCGATGTCGTCGCGCCGAGCGACATGATGGACGGCCGCGTGGCGGCGATTCGCGCGACGCTCGACGCGAGCGGACACAGCGACACGGCGCTCATGAGCTACTCGACCAAGTTCGCGTCGGCCTTCTACGGCCCGTTCCGCGAAGCCGCGGACAGCGCGCCGAAGTCCGGCGACCGCAAGAGCTACCAGATGGACCACCGCAACGCGCGCGAGGCGCTGCGCGAGAGCCTGCTCGACGAGCAAGAGGGCGCCGACATCCTGATGGTCAAGCCCGCGCTCTCGTACCTCGATGTGATCCGCACCATCAAGGACCGCACGCTCGTGCCGCTCGCCGCCTACAATGTCTCGGGCGAATACTCGATGGTGAAGGCCGCCGCTGCGAACGGCTGGGTGGACGAGAAACTCGTCGTGCGCGAGATCCTGAACTCGATGTTCCGCGCCGGTGCGGACCTCGTCATCAGCTACCACGGTCGCGAGGCGCGCGAGAAGGGCTGGATCTGATGCACCCGCTGCTCGAGCGCGCGAAGAAAGTCATGCCCGGCGGGGTATCGAGCCCCGTGCGCGCGTTTCTTGCCGTCGGAGGAGAGCCGCCGATCGTCGCCAAGGCGCGTGGCGCGGAAATCACCGATGTCGACGGCAGGGTCTACACCGACCTCGTCGGTTCGTGGGGTCCGATGATCCTCGGTCACTCGCATCCGGCCGTGGTGGAGGCGATCGCGCGCGCAGCGCACGAGGGCCTGTCCTTTGGCGCGACATGCGAGCGCGAAGTGATGCTCGCGGAGGCGGTGCTGTGCCGCTTCCCGTGGGCCGACAAGGTGCGCTTCGTCTCGACGGGCACCGAGGCGGTGATGAGCGCGGTGCGACTCGCGCGCGGCGCGACGAAGCGCTCGCGCATCGTCAAGTTCGAGGCCTGTTACCACGGTCATGTCGACAGCCTGCTCGTGAAGGGCGGCTCAGGCCTCGCGACGCTCGGCATTCCGTCGTCCGCGGGCGTGCCGCCGGCGCTCGCGGAGCTCACCGAAGTGCTGCCGCTCGACGATGAGCAGGCGGCCCACGCGCTGTTCGCCGAGCGCGGGCAGGAGATCGCGTGCGTGATCATCGAGCCGCTGCCCGCGAACTCGGGCCTGCTCGTGCAGCGCCGCTCGTTCCTCGAGCACCTGCGCAAGCTGACGCGCGCCCACGGCGCGCTGCTCATCTTCGACGAGGTCATCAGCGGCCTGCGCGTCGCCATGGGCGGCATGACCGAGATCACCGGCATCGAGCCGGACATCGTCACGCTCGGCAAGATCGTCGGAGGCGGCATGCCGGTCGGCGCGTACCTCGCCAAGGACGCGCTGATGACGCAGGTCGCGCCGCTCGGCCCCGTCTACCAGGCCGGCACGCTGTCGGGAAATCCGGTCGCGATGGCCGCGGGTCTCGCGACGCTCAAGCAGCTCGAGGATCGGCAGGTGTATCGCGAGCTCGACGCGCGCGGCGCGATGCTGCAGCGCGGCTTCGAGCGCGCGATGGAGCGCTACGACATCACGGGCAGTGTCGCGCGCATGGGTTCGATCCTGTGGCTCAGCTTGCAGGCGGGCCCGCCGCCGCGCGCGTGGCACCAAGTCGACATGGGCGGCGCCAAGCTCTACGGGCGGATCCATCGCCACGCGATGCACAACGGTCTGTGGATGGCACCGTCGGCCTACGAGGTCGCGTTCGTCTCGCTCGCGCACGGCGCCGAACACATCGAGCGCGCGTCGCAGGCCTTCGAGCGCGCTCTCGAAGCGGTGCGCAAGGAAAGCTGAAGTGGACCCCTCCCGTCGCAAGCTCTATTCGTATGTCGCGGTCGTCGCGCTGTACCTGCTCGTGTTCGGGTGGTGGCTGTTCTTCTTCGCGCACCAGAGCGAGTTCCTGCTCCGCCGAGTCGCCGATCGCGGCGTCACCGTGAGTCCCGAGGTCGCGGAAGCGCTGCGCACCGCGACCGACGAGAACATGCGCATGTTCGTGTTCGAAGGCGCGTTCCTCGGGCTGCTGCTGCTCGGGAGCGTGCTCCTCGTCGTGCGCTCGCTGCAGAAGGAGCTCTCGGTGCACCGGCAGGAGCGGAACTTCCTGTCCGCCGTAACGCACGAGTTCAAGAGCCCGATTGCTTCGGCGAAGCTGTATGTCGAGAGCCTCCAGCTCGGCCGAGCGGAGGGCGAGAAGCGCGAGCGCTACCTCAAGCACGCCCACCAGGACCTCGACCGCCTTCAGAAGATGGTGGAGAGTCTGCTGGCCAGTGCGCGCATGACGACCACGGGCCCCGATGTGCAGGTGCGACCGCTCGACCTAGTCGCGGAGACGCGCGAGATCGCGGCGGAGCTCGCGCACGATCCGCAGACGGCCACGGCCGCGCTCGAGGTCTCCGCGCAGGGAGCGCTCCTAGCGCGCGCGGATTCTGCCGCGCTGCGCACGATCCTGCGCAACCTCGTCTCGAATGCCGTGAAGTACGCGGGGCCCGCGCCGCGCGTCGCGATCGAGCTGCGCCGCGACGGACGCCACGCGGTGCTGCGTGTGCGCGACTGGGGTCCGGGGTTGAAGGGCGCCGATCCGCGGCGCATCTTTGACGCCTTCGTACGCGGCGGCGACGAGAATGTGCGCACGCGGCCGGGCGTCGGACTGGGGCTGTACCTCGTGTCCGAGCTCGCCCGCGCGCAGGGTGGCGAGGCCCGCGCGCTCACCCAGCCCGAGGGTGGCGGCTTCGCCATCGAAGTTGCGCTGCCTGCGGTCGAGAAGGAGCACGCGAAGTGAGCGCCGAGAAGCTGGTAGTGGTCGAAGACGAAGAGCACCTCGCCGAGGTGATCTCCGACAACCTGGAGCTCGAAGGCTACGCCGTCGAGGTCGTGACCGATGGCCTCGCCGCACTGGCTCGCCTGCGACGCGAGCCCGCGCCCGCGCTCGTGCTGCTCGATGTGATGTTGCCCGGCATGGACGGGTTCACGATCTGCGACACGCTGCGCAAGGAAGGCCGCAACATGCCGATTCTGTTTCTCACCGCGCGCAGCGCAGCCGATGATCGCGTGCGCGGGCTCGAGCTCGGGGGCGATGACTTTCTCGGCAAGCCTTTCGACCTGCGCGAGCTGATGCTGCGCGTGCGCGCGATCCTCAAGCGCTCGACATGGTACGCCGGGCCTTCTCCCGCCGGCGACATGCTCACGCTCGGCAACGCGCGCGTGAACTTCAAGAGCTTCGTTGCGAACATAGACGGCCGCGAGATCCAGCTCTCCGAGAAGGAGACGATGATCCTGCGTTGCCTCGCCGAGAAGCCCGGCGAAGTGATCGCGCGCACCGAGATTCTCGATCGCGTGTGGGGCTACGACGCGTTCCCCACCGAGCGCACCATCGACAACTTCATCGTGCGTCTGCGACGGCTCCTCGAGCCCGATCCGCAGTCGCCTCGCTACATCCACACCGTTCGCGGCACCGGATACCGACTCACGCCATGAATCCCCAAGATCGACTGCTGATGCGCGCGCTGCGGCGCGAGACGACCGAACGCGCTCCCGTGTGGCTGATGCGCCAAGCTGGTCGCTACCTGCCGGAGTACCGCGCGGTGCGCAAGGAAGCCGGCGGGTTCATGGAGATGATCCGCGAGCCGCGCTACGCCGCCGAAGTCACCATCCAGCCCATCCGGCGCTTCGGCATGGACGCGGCCATTCTGTTCAGCGACATCCTCGTGCCGCTCGAGGCGATGGGCATGAAGCTCATCTTCGACGACCACGGCCCGTCGCTGCCCGTGCCCGTGCGCGACCGCGCAGCGATCGACGCACTGCGCGTCGTCGACCCCGCGGCGACGATGCCGTTCGTCGGCGAAGCGCTGAAGCTCACGCGCGCCGGCTTGCCGGACGAGACGGCACTGCTCGGCTTCTGCGGCGCGCCCTTCACGCTCGCGTCGTACGCCATCGAAGGCGGCACATCGAAGCAGTTCAGCTACATCCGCAAGATGATGTATCTCGACTTTGCGTCGTTCTCGGTCCTGATGGACAAGCTCGCGGAAGAGGTGATCGCGCACATGCGCTATCAGGTGGCGAGCGGCGCCGACGCGGTCGTGTTGTTCGATACTTGGGCCGGCTCGCTCACGCGCGCCGACTACCAGCGCTACGCAGCGCCGTGGACCAAGCGCGTCGTCGACGGACTCGCCGGTGTCGCGCCCCGCGTGATTTTCGCGGGCGAGTCCGGCCACTTCCTCGATGACCTGCTCGCCATGGGCGCCGAGGGCGTGGCTCTCGATCACCGCACATCGCTCGCGGCAGCCTTCGATCGCGCCGCGGGCCGCTGCGCGCTGCAGGGCAACTTCGATCCGGCGGCGCTGTTTGCCTCGCCGCAAGAAGTGCATCGCCGCACGCACGCCTTGCTCGATGAAGTGGCGGGCCGGCCCGGCCATGTACTCAACCTCGGTCACGGCGTGTTCAAGGACACCGATCCCGAGAGCGTCGGCGCGTTCGTGCGCGCCGCCAGGGAGCGCGCGAGATGAATGTGGCGGAGCTGCGCGTCGACGAGGAGCTCATCCTGCGCATGTCGGGCGCGGGCCCGCGCTACACCTCGTATCCGACCGTTCCGGAGTGGCACGAGTTCGGTGACGCCGATGCGCGCGCGGCGCTCGTGCGCGCCTCGACCAATCCCGAGGAGCCCCTGTGCGTGTATGTGCACCTGCCGTTCTGCGCGCGCATGTGCTTGTTCTGTGGCTGCACGGTCGAGATCACGCGCCGCCAAGGCAAGGTCGACAGCTACCTCGCCGCCATCGAGAAGGAAGTCGCGATGACCTGCGAGCTGCTCGGCTCGCGTCGCAAGGTCGCGCAGATCCACTGGGGCGGCGGCACGCCGACGCACCTCAAGCCCGACGAGCTGCGGCGCCTCTACGGCATCCTCTCGCGTCACTTCGATGTGCAGCCGGGCGCGGAGATCTCGATCGAGGTGCACCCGCATGTGACGACATTCGAGCAGATCGACACGCTCGTCGATCTCGGTTTCAACCGCGTCTCGATGGGCGTGCAGGATCTCGATCCGCATGTGCAAGAGGTCATCCACCGCGACCAGACCACGGAGGAGACCGAGGCGCTCGTCGCGCACTGCCGCAAGCGCGGCATCGGCGGCGTGAACCTCGATTTGATGTACGGCCTGCCGGAGCAGACCGAGGCGACCTTCGCGGCGACGCTCCGCACGATCGCGCGCATCCAGCCCGATCGTCTCGCGGTCTACGGCTACGCGCACGTTCCGTGGCTCAAGCGCCACCAGACCGCGCTCGAGCCGTATCGGCTTCCCACCGCGCCGGAACGCGCGCGCCTCTTCTTCGTCGCGATCGAGGAGCTCTCGAAGTCCGGCTTCGAGGTGATCGGTCTCGATCACTTCGCGCGCCGCAGCGACGCGCTGTGGCGCGCGCTCGAAGACGGCACGCTGCACCGCAACTTCATGGGCTACACCACCCATCCCGCGGAGGACATGCTCGCGTTCGGCATGAGCTCGATCGGCGACTTCGGCGGTGCGTTCGTGCAGAACAACCACGACACGCGTACATACGAGGCCGCGATTCACTCGGGCAAGCTCTCGGCGATGAAGGGCATGGTCCGCAGCGCGGAAGACGACCTGCGCCGCGCCGCCATCCAGTCGCTCATGTGCGCGATGCATCTCGATCTCGACGAACTCGAAGCCCACAGCGGCCGCCGCGATCTCGAGGCGCACTTCGCGCGCGAGTTCGAGGAGCTCAAGCCGCTCGCCGAGCAGGGCTTCTGCGAGATCCGCGGCCGACGCATCGATGTGACGCCGCGCGGGCGACTGTTCCTGCGCCATCTCGCGATGGCGTTCGACGAGTACCTGCACAAGAAGATGGCCGACGGGCCGCGCTTCAGCAAGACCATCTGAGGCGATGGCGATCGACCTCGACACCGTTGTCGTGGGAGCCGGGATCTCCGGCCTCGCCTACGCGCACGCGCGCGGCCCGGCAGCGGAAATCGTGGTGCTCGAATCGGCCGCGCGCGCCGGAGGACTCGTCGAGACGCGACGGGCGGGCCACGGGGGCGCATTTCGCTACGAGGTGGGCCCCGAGTCCCTGCGCTTCGAAATGAAGGGCGGTCTCACCGACATGCTCGACGAGCTTGCGCTGGCGGCGCACAAGCCGCCGGACGCGGCCTCGCGCCGCTTTCTGGTGTGCCAGCGCAAGCTGGTGGACGCGCCGCTTTCTCCGCCGAAGTTCCTCGCATCACCGCTGCTCACATGGCGCGGGAAGCTGCGCATGCTCGCGGAGCCTTTTCGCGATGCGCGCGTCGGCAACGACGGCTCCATCGCGGACTTCGTCCGCCATCGCGTCGGACAGGAAGCGCTCGACGCCATGCTCGATCCGCTCGTGAGCGGCATCCACGCGGGCGATCCTGCGCAGCTCTCGATGCGCGCATGCTTTCCGCGCCTCGTCGAGCTCGTCGAGACGCACGGCGGACTGTTTCGCGCGCTCTTCAAGACGCGCGGCGAGCCCGCGCCGAGCGTGATCAAGCCCGAGGGCGGCTGCCAGTCGATCACCGATGCTCTCGCGGCGCGGCTCGGCGATAGGCTGCGGCTGCACAGCCCGGTGAGCTCGATCGCGCGCGAAGGCGAGCACTGGCGCGTCGCGAGCACGAGCGGCGAGTACCGCGCGCGTCGCCTCGTGCTGGCGGTCGCGTCCTCGACGGCCTCCCGATTGCTCGCACCCTCGCAGCCCGAGCTCGCGCGCATGATCGGCACGATCTCGGCCGAGAATGTTGTCTCGCTTGTGCACATGCGCCGGCGCGCCGATGTCGGCCACTCGCTCGCGGGCTTCGGCTATCTGGTCGCATCGCGTGAAAAACTGCGGCATCTGGGCACGCTGTTCAGCTCCTCGATCGCGCCCGATGCGTGCCCCTCTTCGCATGTCGTGCTCCGCACGCTGCTCGGCGGCGCGCGCGCGCCGGAGCTCGTCGACGCGAGCGATGCGAAGCTCATGGACATCGTTCAAGACGAAGTCGGCGCTCTGCTCTCGCTGCGCGGCGCGCCCGATTTCACGGCGATCCAGCGCTGGCGCGCGACACTTCCGCGCTTCGACCTGCAACATCCGGCGCGCGTAGATGCGATCGAGCGCGCCACACCGCCGTCGCTCGGGCTCGCCGGCAACTGGCTGCGCGGCATCGGCGTGAACCACCTCGCCGCCTCCGCACGCGCGCTCGCCGCGCGCCACGCGAGCTGAACTGCGCAGCTTCTCCGCGAAAGCGACGATCCCCGCCCGTCGCGCACGCGAGAGGCGGGGATCGCTTGCGCTGGCGCGCGCGTTACTTGCCGGATTGCTGGCGGCGCAGGCGCTTGCGGTACTTCTCAGCGAGCTCGGTCTGGCGGTTCGACATGCTCTGCTGCACTCCGTCGATGAAGACATAGTCGACTTGCGTGCCGGTGTCGAGGATGTCGCCATTGGTGACGACGACATCGCCGAGCTTGCCGGGCGCGAGGCTGCCGAGCTCCTGCTCGAGACCGAGGACGCGCGCGGCGTACAGCGTCACGCTGCGCAGGGCCTCTTCCTTCGGCAGGCCGAACGAGGCCGCCATCGCCGCGTGGAAGCCCACATTGCGCACATTCTCGTCGTCGCCGGAGCTCAGCGCGAACTGCACGCCCGCGCGGTGGAGCACCGCAGGGTTTGCATACACCGCGTCGTACGGATCGAAATCGCTCGAAGGCAGCACCAGCGTGCCGGAAATGACGACCGGGATCTTCGACGCCGCGAGCTCGTCCGCGACCTTCCAGCCTTCGCGCGCCCCGAAGATCGTCGCATCGAGCTTCTGCTCGGCGAGCCACTTGAGTGCGTAGAGCAAGGTCTGCGCGCCGTCCGCGTGCACCGCGACCTTCTTCTGGCCGAGCGCGAACGGTGCGAGCGCCTCCATGCGCACATCGTAGTCCGGGCGCGGCGAGCCCTTCGACACGGACTCGTCGATCAGCCGCGAGTACTCGCGCGCCGCCGCGAGCTGCTTGCCGAGCTCTTTGAGGACCTCGGGCTCCTTCTTCTCCTTCGCGGTGTTGCTGACGAGGGGGAACGCGAGGTGCAGCATGTCGCGGTCGACCTGCAGCAGCTCCTCCCATGTGTCGCCCGCGAGGCGAATCACGCACGACTGCCCCATCCACGGTCCGCCCCCCTGCGGCGAGCTCTGTGCACGCGTCACGCCGTTGAAGCGCGTCACGCCGATGTGCACCGACTCCGCGTTGAGCGAAGCCGACGCGCGAATGTCCGGCTGGCTGCCGCCGATCTCGGAGGTGTCGACCGTGGCAGGCACGGAGCCGATCTCGAACAGACCGAGCCGCGTGTCGAGCGCGATGAGGCCGGGCCAGACATGCTTGCCCGTCGCGTCGACGACGCGCGCGCCCGCCGGAACCGCGATGCCCGCGCCCATCGCGACGATGCGGCCGCCCTGCATCACGAGTGTGCCGTTCTCGACCACGCCAGAGGTCACCGGATGCAGCGTTCCGCCGACGATGGCGACCGTCGGGCCGCCGTCGGCGCTCCACTCGACTCCCGCTTCTTTGCGGGGCTCGACGAGTTCGGTCACCGACGCAGGCCGCGTGTCGAGCTCGAACGCGTCGCGGCGCGTGAACTCGAGCTCGCCGTCGACCATGGTCCACTCGACGCGCGAGTACGCGCTCAGCGGATCGCCCGTGTGGAGCGCAAGGTCCGCGTCCTTGCCGACTTCGATCGAACCCGTGCGTTGCTCGAGCGCGAGCTGCTTCGCGACATTGAGCGTGACGAGCTGCAGCGAGCGCACCGGGTCGAGCCCGCCGTAGCGCATCGACTTGCCCGCGTCGCTGAAGAGGTGGCGCACGAGCTCGTCGGAGTCCGAGTTGATCGTCGTCACCGCGCCGGCCTCGACCATCATCGCCGGGCTGAACGGCACGGCATCGTAGGCCTCGATCTTGTAGGCCCACCAGTCGCTGAAGCTCGACGGGCCCGCTCCGTGCTGCGCGATTTCGTGGGCGATCTTGTAGCCCTCGAGCACGTGCTGCAGGGTCTTGACGCGGAAACCGTTCTGCTCGGCGACGCGCAGCAGCATCAGGATCTCGTCGGCACGGTAGCAGTGGCTGTGCACATCGACCTGCTTTTCGAGGATCCCGACGAGCACCTCGAGACGCACATCCTTGCGCGGCGGCGGCGGATCCTCACCGCGCGCCTTCGCCGCCTCGAATGCCTTCCATTCCACTTGGTACTCGCGCGCGCGCGTGAACGCGCGCACGAGAAGTGCTTCGACGCCCATGCGCGACGCCGGGAAGCGGCTCGAGTTGCCGCTGCCGTTCGAGCGCTTCACATTCTCGCCGAGCGCGAACTTGATGCCCTCCTTCGCGTCCTGGTTTTCGAGCTCGCCGAAGCCGCGCCCGTAGCGCAGCTTGATGACAGCGTGCCGTCCGCCGATCGTGTTCGCCGAGCCGTGCAGCAGCCGCGCGCCGGTGACGCCGCCCGCGAGCGCGCGCCAGATCGTCAAGTCTTCGGCATCGACCGCGTCGCTGATGTCGCACTCGCCCGTGATCGAGTACGTGCCCTCGTTCACGCCACGCGAGATCGCCATGTGCGAGTGGCAGTCGATCACGCCCGGCGAGAGGTGCATGCCCTGGCCGTCGAGCTCGAGCGTGCCCGCGGGCGCTTCGACCGCGCCAACAGCCGCGATCTTCCCTTCCTTGACATAGACGCTGCCGGCGAATGCAGGCGACACGGCCGTGTGGATCGTGACGTTGCGAATCACGCACGTGCCGCCGGTCTTGAACGCGGGCTTGCGCTGCGCGTCGGTCTCGAACGGATGGTCGCCCGCGACCCCGAGGGGCGCGAGCAGGAGAGCCGCGAAGGCGAGCTTGAGCATCGAGTTACTTGTGACCACAGCAGGCCTCCTCGCCTTCGTACGCCGCTTCGTCTTCCAGCCACTTCGGCTTGCGTTCTCCGCTCACCTCGCTCGTCGTCTCACCCCACGGGCCGCGCATGGTCGCACTGCCGCGCAGGGTCCCGCCGTCGAGCTCGACCTTCCACTTCGTCGTGACCTCGGTGTCGCGCATCGTGTAGCTGCCTTCGAGCACGAGCGTCTTGCCGACCACCGTGCCCTTGACGTCGACCGTGCGCTCGCCGCGCTGGCCCGACGTGACGAGCGTGCCCGTCACCTCGCCCTCCGGCGTCATCTTGAGCGTCAGCGTCGCCTTCTGCGCACCCTGGTCGCTCTTCGTCTCGCAATCCCACACGCCGCTCGCATCGACGCCGTCGTCGGGCTTGCCCTCGAGCTTCTCCTCGGCCTTGATCTCGTATTCGTGCGGGAATCCGTCGACGAAGAGCCACGCGACCTTCGCATCCTTCTTCGTCGGAATGTCGGTCCACAGCGCGAGTGTCGCGTCGAATCCGGCGATGAGCGAGCCGAGGTGCTGCTTCGCGCCGACCAGTTGCGACGCGCTGCTCGTGAGCGCCGCCAGCGCCGCGTCCTTCGGCAGGCCGTTCTCCACGAGCGTGCGCACCTTCTTGAGAAGCTCGCCGCCGTTTCCGCTGCCCGATCCGAACGCGAAGCGCACTCCGGCCTCGTGCAGCCGCAACGCACAGTCACGCCCCTCGACCCAGCGCGCGCGCTTCGCCTCGCGCACCGCGAGCGGCTCCTCGTACTCCCACTGCTTCTTCTCGTCGGCCTTCTTCTCGTCGGCCTTCTTCTCGTCGGCCTTCTTCTCGTCCGGCTTCTTCTCGTCTGGGTTCTTCTCTGGCGGCGGCTCGTCCTGCTTCGTCTCTGCGGCCGGGGCGCTCTCGGGCTTGCTCTCCGGCTGCTTCTCCTTCGCTTCGCCGGCGTCCTTCTTGCCCTTCTTGTCCTTCTCCTTCGGGTCCTTCGGCTCGTCGCCCCACTGCAGCGTGAGCACCACCGGGATGTCGCGCCCCTTCAGCTCCGCGGCGACCTTCCACGCCTCGCGCCCGCCGACGATGCCGAGCTCGAAGCCGAGCTCGTCGGCGAGCTTGATCCAGCGCTGGATGTCCTGCGCGCTGTCCGCTTCGCACATCACGCGCAGCTCCTTGCGCACGATCGGGCGCGAGGCCGCGAGCTCGGCATCGTGCGCCGGACGCGGACCGGGGCGGCGTTGCTCATAGCGCTGCTCGAGCTCGGCGTGGTGCTTGGCGTCGAGGAAGAACTGCCGCAGCTGCGCGTGGTAGCCGATCAGCGTCGACGGATAGCCGGGACCCGTCGCACGAAACGCCGCGTGCGCGAACACATCCGCGAGCAGGATCGAGTCGCGCGCGGCGGCTTCGCGCGTCACGCACAGCGCGCTCGTCCCCGCGAGCAGCTGGCCGGCGGGCGCCGCGAGCAGCGCACCGAAGCCGGCCTCGCGCCACGGCGCGGACTTGTCCTTCGCGAGGTTGAAGACCTCGGCCGCGCGGAACGAGGGCTGGATGCCCTTGCGATTGGCGACGCGCATGTCGATGTACACATCCGAAGCCTCCGACGGCGGCGCGTCCTGCTGCGCGACGGGGGTCGGCGTCTCGAATCCGGCCTGCGCGAACGCATCGACGAACGCCGGCAGCGCGAGCATGCCGCGACCGTCGATCACGCGCGCGCCTGCAGGGAGCTCCGCCGCGACATCGAGCACGCTCTCGATGCGGCCGTCGCGCAACACGAGTGCATGGCGCGGCGCGTCGGGCGCGTCGGTGAGACGGACATCGTGGAGGATGTGGAGCTGGGGGCGGGGAGCGGCGTTCTGGGCCGACGCGGACAGCGCGACGAGCGCGCTCGCGAGCAGGGCGGGCAGGAGGCCGGCAGGGAGACGGAGCATGCGCTCTCCTCTCTAGGTAGGGCGGGGACGGACGCGGACGAGGCGCGGCATTGTGACCGCGCGACTCGCACTTGGACACTCCCGGCACTCACGCGCGAGCGAGAGCGGCGCTACCCTCTCCCGCGTGCAGCCCGCAACCCGCCCCGACCCTCGCCGCACGCGCCGCGCGATCCTCTCGCTGCTCGTCGTCACGGTGCTGTGGGGCTTCACCTTCGTGTGGATGAAGCAGGCGAACGAGGCCGGGCAGGCCGCATTCTCCGGCGACTCGCACCTCGCCATCGTCACGCTGTTCATGAGCCTGCGCTTCGGCCTCGCCGCGGTGGTGCTCGGCGCTCTGCCGAGCGTGCGAGCGCGGCTCGACGGGCCGGCCTGGCGCGGCGGCTTTTGGATCGGGATCGCGCTGCTCGTGGGGTTCCTCCTGCAGATGCTTGGCCTGCACGGCGTTTCACCGGCCGTGAGCGCCTTCCTCACCAGCCTCTATGTGCTGTTCACGGCCCTGATCAACGCCATCCGCCGCCGCGCACTCCCCCACCCGGCGCTGTTCCTCGGGGCACTCCTCGCCACCGTGGGCGCGGCCTTCATCGGCGGCCCGCCCCACCTGAACTTCGACCTCGGCGAGTGGCTGACGGTCGGCTGCGCGTTCGTGTTCGCGGTGCACATCCTCGTCACCGACATGTGGACCAAGCGCTGCGACCCCATGGGAGCGACGCTGGCCTGCTTCGTCGTGGTCGCCGCCGGCTCGCTGGTCCTCCTGCCGCTGAGCATCCACCTGAGCCCGAGCGTGTCCGCCAGCGCGCTGCGTCAGGTCGCCCAGAACCCCGACTTCTGGGTCCCGATGGTGCTCTCGTCCCTGCTCGCGACCGTGCTCGCGCTCAGCCTGATGAACCTGTTCCAGCGCGACCTCGACCCCGTTCGCGCCGCGATCGTGTACGCGATCGAGCCGGTCTGGGCGGCGCTCGCCGGCATCTGGATGGGCTTCGACGAGCCCTCGGGCTGGCTCTACTTCGGCGGCGGCGCGCTGCTCGCCGGCAACTTGGTCGCCGAGCTCGGCCCCCAGCTGCTGCGCCGGACCTCGCCCCTTTTGCCGCCCTCCGACCGGGCCTAGGAACTGCTTGCTGATCGCCGGGACAAGTGCTGTCCATCCCGCGAACCTCCCGCGTACATCCGTTTCTTCCCAGCCCGCGCCAGAGCCGCTATGCTCCGCCCTCCACGACGCGGCCCCCATGAGCGACACGATCACCGAAGCCGTCTATGCCCAGCTCCGCCAGGTCTTCGACCCGGAGATCCCGGTCAACATCGTCGACCTCGGCCTGATCTACGATGTCAAGGTCGACGGCCCCAAGTGCACGGTCACGATGACGCTGACCTCCCAGTCCTGCCCGGAGGCCAAGACCATCCCCGACTTCGTGAAGCGCCGCTGCAACACCGTGCAGGGCATCGCGGAGACCGAGGTCGCGGTGGTCTGGGAGCCGCTCTGGACACCGCAGCGCATCTCGGCGGAAGGCCGGAAGATGCTGGGTATCGACGAAGAAGCTGAGATGTAGAAGCTGGCAAGTGCCGGAGGGCAGCGTCGAGCGCATCCCCGCTCTCTGGTGACTGCGAGGGGCGAGCCCATTCGCCCGCCAGCCCCGCGGGAGGCAACCCTGCTGGCTCCCTCCGGCTTCGAAGCTCAGCCGCGCGGCGAGCGGCGCGGATGGCATGTGCTCTTCGTGCCCTTCGGCGACGACTAGGAACCAGCCGAGGGCGGCGTCGGCAAGTCAGGCGCGAGCGGTGCGAGGTCCTCGAGGCGCGGCACCTCGTACCGCGTGCTTTGCGCGCCGCGGAAGATGCCGGTGACTTGCAAGCGCGCCCAGCGATGGGCTTCGCGCTCGCACGCCTCTCGCGTCGCGGGCTCGAGATCGGTCGCGTCGCGCGCGGCGCGCCGGAAGCTCTCGATCGTCTGGCCGATGCGTATGTACATGTCGTTCAGGTCCGCGAGGGGCACATGATCGGTCAGGCGGCGGCGCACGGCGTGCGTCAGCGCGACGCGTGTGTGGAACTCGGAGAAGTTGACATCGTGCGAGTGCTCGACCGCTGCTTCGCGCGCGAACACCAGCCGATAGCCGGAGAGCAACACGCGCCGAGCCCACTCGACATCCTCGCCAAACATGCTCTGGCGGAACGCCACGCGCTCGATCACGCTGCGGCGAACCGCGCTCGACACATTGTCGAACAAGAGTCGCTCGACGCGCTCGGCGGGCGCGAGCGCGGCCCACTCCGCGATGGTGATCGGCTGCAGCACGACGCGGCGCATCGCCGCCGCCATGTGCGCGACCAAGTTGATGCGCTGGAACGGATGGCACTGCGGCTGAGGCAGTTGGCGCGCCCATGTGCCGGCGACGAACGGATCCTCGAACGGAGCGAGCAAGTTCTCCAGCCAGTTCTCATCCGCGGGCAGCGCGTCCTGCGAGAGCAGCGCCACGAGCTCCGTGTCGCACTCGAGCACGCCGCGATTGCGCGTGAGCCCGTGGTCGTACGCGCGCTTCTCGATCACCTCGAATTGGACGCCGAAGCGCGCGAGCACCTCGCGCGTGCCGTCTTTCGAGCTCGAGTCGATCGCGCGCAGTCGCACCTCGCGCGCCGTCTTCTGTCCCCGCACCGCCGAGAGCACGCGCGCTAGCCGCTCGCCCCCATCGAGCGTCGGCAGGAACACGGTCACGGGCGCGGGGGCGTGCATGGAGAGCGGAGATCGGCCGGAGAATAGCACCGACCTGTAACGCTCTGCCGCGCCAAGCCCAAGTCCGGCATGCCAGGTCCCCTGCGACCCGCCGGTGCGCTCGGGAGCGGCCCCCTCGATGGCGAGCACCCCCGGCGGGCGCTGCGCACGCCCACTTCAGCCGCGGCTCGGAGCGCTTGTCCGGGCGAGTCGTGCAGTGCGCTCACCGATGCCTCGTCCGTGAACAGCTTCTGGAGTGTGCGTTGGCCTGGGCGTGATTCGCCGCTGCTGCAGGAGCAACTCGCGCGAGTACGCGCTCGTGAAGAGCACGCGGAGGTCTGGGTACTTGGCGAGTACCTCGCGCGCGAGCTTCGAGCCACTCATGCCGGGCAGGATCATGTCGGTCAGCATGAGGTCGATGTCGCTGGACTGAGCGAAGTGAGCGCGCGCCTCCGTCGCATCCGCGGCAAGCAGCACATCGAAGCCGTGCAAGGTGAGCGTGTGGCGGAGTGTCACGCGAATCAGGCGCTCATCCTCAAGGGCCAGAATGCGCGTCTTGCGCGCGTTCGGCGGTGCGGCTGGTTCGACGGGGAGTGCACGGGCAACAGCACACCCGTGGTCGTGCCCCGCCCGAGCTCGCTGTCGACTTCAACCCGACCGCGCAGGCGCTGCACGCTGCCGTGGACGATGTAGAGCCCGAGTCCAGTCCCGCCGTTCTTGGTCGTGAAAAACGGCCCGAAGACGCGGGCGCAAGTCTGGGCGTCCATTCCACGGCCGCTGTCGCGCACGCCGATCTCGATGTGTTCCCCGGGCTTCATCGGGAACTGCGACGGACGAGCGCGCGGCGAGGCGACTGGCCGTGAGAATGCCCATCAGCAGGTTGTTGAAGTGGTGCGAGACGCCCGCGGCCAGATTGGAGACGAGCTCCAGCTTCTGCGCACGGCGCAAGTGCTCGCCAAACGGCGCGAGCACATCGTGGTCGGAGTCCATCGGCCCCGGGCCATTGCGGGAGCAGCTGGGACAGTTTCGGGCGCTGCGAGAGTCGATGGGCGGATGGTCGAGCGTCACGATGGGTGCACGAAGGAAGCAATCGTGAATCGAGCCGAGCGGCGCGGATATCCGCCCGATGCACCAGCCGGGCGGTCCCAAGTGCGTACTTCGACCTACGCCGCGCCACTGCGCGAGCGCGGGTTTTCAGGACGGAAACCCGTCACTGCACGACATTCATGGGCCCCGGCGGCGTCGGTGGCGGAGCGTTGGGGTTCTTCTTGAGCTCTTCCTTCCAGGCCAGCATGCGCGCCCTTGCCGCCGCGGTTTCCGCGTCCGCGATCTTGCCGGCACGCTGCAGGAAAATGGAGAGGCTCGTGAACACGAACGGGTCCTGTGGGGTGAGCTCGATGACGCGGTTCACCGTCGCGATCGCCTCGTCCTGTCGGCCGAGCTTCGACTGAGCGGTCGCCAGCGCATGCAGCACCTCGGCCCAGTCCGGATTGGGTTCGAGCGCGAGCCTGTACTCCGCGATCGACTCCTCGAACTTCTGCTGCCCGAAGAGCTTCAGCCCTGCCATGTAGTGCGTCTTGGGATCACCCATGGAGACGAGGATAGCAGCCTGCTCCGCGAAAGCTCGCGTCACGAGCGCGCGCTTGCAGCATCGCGGAGAGCTAACCTCGGGTCCCCCCCCGATGCAGCCCCCTCGCTCGCTCCTGCGCACCACGCTCATCTCCGCGCTCGGCGGAGTGTTCGAGTTCTACGACTTCGTGATCTTCGCGGTCTTTGCACCGCAGATCGGCGCGGCGTTCTTTCCTCCAGAGGCTGGTGAATCGGCGCAGACCCTCGAGGCATTCCTCGTGTTCGCGGTCGGCTACCTCGCGCGGCCGATCGGCGGCCTCCTGTGGGCGCACATCGCGGATCGCCACGGGCGCGCCTATGTCTTCTCGCACACGGTGCTGGGCATGGCCGCGGCGACACTCTCGATCGCCTTGCTGCCGGGGTACGCCACGATCGGCGGCGCGGCGCCCGCGCTGCTCGTGCTGCTGCGCCTGCTGCAAGGCATGACGCTCGGAGGTGAATTACCCGCGTCGCTGTGCTGGCTCGCCGAGCACGCGGGCGAGCGGCGCAGCGGCGTCGCGACGGCGACCCTGATGGCGGGTGTGAACACCGGCATGCTGCTCGGCCAGCTCGTCGCCGCCGCCATCACGCTCGCGCTCGGCGAAGCCGCCGCCTTCGCTTGGGGTTGGCGTCTGGCCTTCGTGCTCGGAAGCAGCGTCGGAGCGACGGCCTGGTTCGTGCGCCGACAGGTCGGAGAGACCGCCGAGTTCGAGCGCTTGCGAGCGCGCGGTGTCGAGCGTGTCCCGCTGCGCACCCTGCTGCGCACTGAGCCCGCGAACGCGCTGCGAGCCGCGGCCCTGTGCACGGTGCATGCGTGGGTCGTCGCGACGCTCTATCTCGCCCTGCCGACCTTCCTGCACAGCCATGGCGATCTCTCGCTCGCACGCGCGGAACGCGTCGCGCTCCTGTGTGCGGCGCTCGGATCCGTGCTGTTCCCGTGCGCCGGCTGGATCGCGGATCGCGTGGGCGCGGCGCGCGTCTGTCGCATCGTGCTCGCGCTGCTCGCTCTCGCCGCAGTACCCCTCTACCTGTGGTTCCCGACCCACGGCGTGCTTCCGCTCGCGCTGCTCGGAGGAATCGGAGCCCTGTTCATCGGCGCCTATCTCGCGCTGCTGCCGCGCCTCTTCTCGCCCGCCGTGCGCAGCAGCGGCCTCGCGCTCGGCTACGACGGCGCGTTCGCGTTGATCGGCGGACTCGGGCCCTTCGCGATGCTCTGGTTGGCCGAGCGGCACGGCCCGGTCTCGGTCGGGATCGCACTCGCGAGCATCGCGACCCTCGCCTTGCTCGCGCTTCCGCGCGCACGCGTGGAGTGAGCCCCAGCGCGCATGCCACAATGCGACCATGAGCGCGAGCAACTGGCCGTATCCGATCGGGACAAGGGGATCTGCGTGGGACGCGACGGAGAAGGCGCGCTGGCGGGCGTCGGTGAGCAAGCGCCGCGACTACGGCGAAGTGGTGGCGCCGATCCGCAGGCTCGAGCGGAGCTTCGAGCTCCGACGCTACGGCTCGATCGACTGCGGAACCGACGGCGAGTTCCCGCTCTTCGCGCTCCAGAGTCGAAGCTGGAACGACGCGCTGCCGATCGCGCTCGTCACCGGCGGAGTCCACGGCTATGAAACCAGCGGAGTTCACGGCGCGCTGCTGTTTGCCCGGCGCGATGCCGCGGCCTTCGAAGGGCGCGTGAACATGCTCATCGCCCCGTGCGTGAGCCCTTGGGCCTACGAGCGCATCCAGCGCTGGAATGCGGACGCCATCGACCCCAACCGCTCCTTCGGACCCAACGGCCTCGCGCGCGAGTCGCGCCTGCTCATCGACTTCATCGCGCCGTTCCGCGGTCGCTTCCTCGCGCACCTCGACCTCCACGAGACGACCGACACCGACGAGAGCGAGTTCCGTCCCGCGCTCGCGGCTCGCGACGGCAAGCCCTTCGAGCCGGGCGTGATTCCCGACGGCTTCTATGTGGTCGACGACAGCGCCAACCAACAACCCCTCTTCCAGCGCGCGATCATCGACGCCGTCGCGAAGGTGACGCACATCGCCGAGCCCGACGCCCGTGGCCAGATCATCGGCGAGCCGCTCAAAGACCGCGGCGTGATCCACTACGATGTGCGGCCGCTCGGTCTGTGCGCGAGCCTCACCGGTGCGCGCTTCACGACCACGACCGAGGTCTACCCCGACAGCCCGCGCGCCACGCCCGAGCAGTGCAACGAAGCTCAAGCCGCCGCCGTTCGCGCGGGACTCGAGTTTGCGCTGCGCGCGTAGCGCTCTCGGCGCTTTTCCCTGCGCGCGACTTCGAAGCGCCGCTCGAGTGCCTTGGCCGCACTCGGCCATGTTCCCGCGCATGTCCACAGCACGCCTTGGGGGCGCGAACGACACCGAACTAGAAGCGCAGACGCTCAGACTCGCGACATCACGCCAGCCAGTCGCGCACGACGCGGCCGTGGACATCGGTGAGGCGCATGTCGCGGCCACCGAAGCGCAAGGTCAGTCGCCGATGGTCCCAGCCCATCAGATGCAGCATGGTCGCGTGCAGGTCGTGCAGCTCGCACTTCCCGTCGACGACCTTGTAGCCGAACTCGTCCGTAGCGCCGTGCACATGACCGCCCTTCACGCCGCCGCCGGCGAGCCACACGCTGAAGCCGTGCGGGTTGTGGTCGCGTCCGTTGGAGCCCTGTGCAAAGGGCGTGCGCCCGAACTCGCCCGCGAAGACCACCAGCGTCGCATCGAGCAGGCCGCGCTGGTGCAAATCCTCGAGCAGCGCAGCGATCGGTCGGTCGACCGCGCGCGCGTTGTCGCGATGGCCCACTTCCAAGTCGGCGTGCTGGTCCCAGCGATCCTGCCCCACCGGCACCATCGAGAGCTCGATGAACGGTACGCCGCGCTCGACGAGTCGCCGCGCGAGCAGGCACTGGCGCGCGTAGGTGCGCGTCGGCTCGTACTCGTCTTCGCAGCCGTAGGTGCGGCGCACGGACTCGGGCTCGTCGTCGAGCCGCACGAGCTCGGGCACCCCAGCTTGCATGCGGAAGGCCTGCTCCGCGTTGTCGATCGCGGCCGCCACCGCCGCATCGGATGCCGAGCGCGCGAGCAGCGCGCGATCGTGGGCACGCGCGAGCTCGAGCATGCGACGCTGCCGCTCCGCTGCGACCAGCGGCTCGACGAACGAGACTCCCGGGCCGCGCGGCTTCAGAAGCGTGGCTTGGTTGCGCGCCGGCAGGAAGCCTGAGCCGAAGCACTCGAGACCGCCGGGCGGGATAAGTCCTCCGTCGATCACGACGAAGCCCGGCAAGTTGCTCGACATGTCGCCGAGCCCGTGGCGTACCCAAGCGCCCATGCTCGGCCTGCCCGCGAGACCGACGCCCGTGTGCAGGAAGTAGTTCGCGTTGGTGTGCTCGTTGAACGGGCTCGTCATCGAGCGCACGACGCACAACCGATCCGCCTGCGTCGCAAGACGCGGGAAGAGCGCACTGACCTCGAGTCCGCTGTTCCCGTGGCGCGCGAACTCCCACGGCGACGCGAGCGTCGTGCCGTTGTTGTTGAACTGCGTCGCCTCCATGCGCGCGGGGAACGGCTGTCCGTTCCAGCGCGCCAGCTCGGGCTTGGGATCGAATGTGTCCATCTGCCCGGGACCGCCGTCCATGTACAGGAAAATGCACGAGCGCGCCTTGGGGGCGTGGTGGCGTCCGTCGGAGCGCGCGGCGGATTCCTCGCGCGCCGAGCGAGCGTGCGCGAGCGCGGAAAACGCTGCCGCGCCGAAGCCGCAGGCCGCGAGCTGCAGCAGCTGTCGCCGATCCGTGCTGGGTCCGAGACTCATGGCAGGTAGATCGTCTCCTGCGCGAGGAACAGCGCGTGGGCCCAGTCATGCCACGCTTGCGCATCCGGACTCTCACCGAGGAACTCGCTCGCGAGCGCGAGCTCCGCAGCGGTCGCAGGTCGCGACCAAAGTCGCCGTATCGCCTGCGCTGCGCGCGCCTGCACATCTCCATCCCGCTGCGCGATCCACGCCGCGAAGTCGCCCGCAAGCTCGCGCACGAACGGATCGTTCATCAGCGCCAGTCGCTGCGCCGGCACATTCGACACGCTGCGCGCGCCGCGCGTCGAGCTCGGCGTCGGCAGGTCGAACGCGCTGAGCAGCGGATCGGGGAAGTTGCGGCGCACTTCGAGGTACAGGCTGCGCACGCCCGCGCCATCCTGCGGCCCGCTCGACTCGGGTCGACCGCGACCTTGCATGAAGTCGGTGAGGCGCGCAGCGACGGGTGGGCCACCGTCGCGCTCGACGAGCTGGCCCGCCGCTGCCAACAGGGAATCGCGCACGGACTCGGCCGAGAGTCGGCGCACCGGTCGACGCGAGAGGCGCGCACCGAGCGGATCGAGCTCCGCCGCCTTCGCGTTCGCCGCCGCGTTGCGCTGTGCGAACGCGCGCGAGAGCACCAGCTCCTTCGCGAGCAGCTTGAGCGAGCGATGCTCTCGCAGGCGACACGCGAGCCAGTCGAGCAGCTGCGGATGCGTCGGCGGCGCGCCGAGCACGCCAAAATCGTCGGGCGTCGCAACGAGCCCCGCGCCCATCACATGATGCCACACGCGGTTTGCAGCCACGCGCCATGCGAGCGGGTGAGCCGGATCGACGAGCTCCTGCGCGAGCTCCAGGCGCCGTGACGCTGACACCGCCTTGGCCTCGACGGCCGCGCGCCCAGCGTACTCGCGCCGTAGCTTGCCCAGCTGCTCCGGCTCGCCGCGCGGCACGCGCTCGCCCGCCGCAGTCGGACGCCCGCGCGCATACAGCGGCGCGTCCCGCCCGCTCCCGTCCTCGCACGCGAGCACGACGGGTTGCTCGGGAAACTCGCTCGCAAGTTGCGCCAAGCGCGCGAGAGCAACCCGCGTCGGCTGCCCTGCATGCTCCTCGAACTCGACCATGACTTCGCTGGCGGTCAGCGCAGTCTTCCACGCCTCGTCGATCGCCCCGCTCGCGACCCACGCGAGCTCCGCGAAGCCATCGCCGGGATCGACGACCTCGAGCCAGCACTCTTCGCCGATGTAGCGCGAGACATCGATGTGACGCGTGCGCCACTCGTCGGCGTGATCGAGATCCTGCTTGTGCGACTCGAAGAGCAAGTTGTTCTCCTCGCCCATGAAGTAGCCGTCGACATGGGCGCGGATGTACGCCTTCGCGCCGCGCACGCGCAGCCACAGGTCGCCGCTCTCGATCGTGAAGCTCGGAGAACGGATCGCGCCGCGCGCCCGCGTCAGCAGGACGCGCGAGCTGGCCGCCGACATCTCCACTCGCGTGATAGCCACTCCATCGACCGCGAGCAGCTCGCCCGCCGCGAGAGGATGCGCTCCGAATGCGCCGCCACTCGCACGCCAGCCCTCGAAGCCGTCGCCACGGAAACTCCAGAGCGTATTCGGCGGAGCAGCGACCGCATCCGCCTCGTCCTCCGCACTCACCTCGAGCGCCGCGCGAAGTGTGTCGCGCAAGTCCTCCGCCTCGGCGAGCGCCGCCGCCGCTCGCCCGTGCGCGTCCTGCCACGCATACACCCTCCGCGTGGAGCGCGCGACGCCGAACAGCGCCGTGTAGTCGCGCTGGGAGACATCGTCGAACTTGTGATCGTGGCAGCGCGCGCAAGAGACCGTCGTGGCGAGGAACGCCTTGCCTAGCACATCGATCTGGTTGTCGATGCGCTCCGCCTCGTCTAGCGGCGCGGCGACCGGCGCGTGCGATGCCTGCATCAGCCACCACCAGCCCGTCGCCACTTGCGCCTCGTCGCAGCCCGTTGAGGGATCGATGCGCGGCCCGAGCAAGTCGCCAGCCACCTGCTCCATCACGAAGCGCTCGTACGGCAAGTCCGTCCGCAGCGCGCGCACCACCCAGTCGCGCCAGCGCCACGCTTCGCGGATCGCGTAGTCGAACTCGTGGCCGCGCGTCTCCGCGTAGCGCATCACATCGAGCCAGTGGCGCGCCCAGTGCTCGGCGTACGCACGATCCGCGAGCATCTCATCGACGACTTGCTCACGCGTCTGCGCGTCATCGCGCTCGAGAATGCGAGCGAGCCATTCCTCGCGCGGCGGCAGTCCGCGCAGCGCGAAGCTCGCGCGCCGCAGCCAAGTGACTCCATCGCAATCTCCCGCCGGCTCGATCCCCTCGCTCGCGAGCGCGACCTCGACGAAGCGGTCGCTCGCACGCCACGCCCAGCCCGCGGACGGCGGAAGCGCAACTTCCTCGAGCTTCGTCCACGACCAGTGTCGCTCGTAGACAGCTCCCGCCGCGATCCAGCGCCGCAGCACATCGATCTCGCCCGCCGCGAGCGGCTCGTGCCCCTTCGCTGGCGGCATGCGCTCCTGCGGATCGTCGCTCAGCACGCGCTGCATCAGCGCACTGCCTTCCGGATCGCCCGGCATCACCGCCGGATCGAGCCCCTCCTCCGCGCGCAGCGCATCCTCACGCCGGTCGAGCCTCAGCCCCGCCTTGCGCGAGTCCGCATCCGGCCCATGGCACACGAAGCAGCGCGCCGCGAGGATCGGCGCCACCTCACGGGACCACGAAGGCGCAGCGCGTTCCTCCCCCGACTCGCCGGAAGCTCCAACGGCGAGCGACAGCCCCGCCACTGCCGCTCCGATCCATCCGCCGCGCATGTCTCAAGTCTACCCACATAGTCTCGTCCACCATCGGTCCACCGACACGCGCTCGAGGTCGGTGATGATCTCCTCGCCGGGCGCTTTCACGCTGCATGGGCTTTCCTGTTGGTTCTCTTCTGCGTCCATGTCCGAATCGACATGAAGGTCGCGGCCTCCGATGCTGGCAATCAGCTTGCGCTTTGACACTGCCCGTGAGCTTGGTTCCCCGTGCTCTCGAGCGCGGCTACGGTTGCGATGGTCTGGGTCGGGTCAGCCGCGTCCTTTGTCTGTTGGGGCAGCTCTATGCTCGGCGACCGCGGACGGTCTGCTCGATCGGGAAGAGAAATCGGCGGATCGAGATCGCGTGGCCGCGCTAGAATGCCACCCTGTTGCTTGCAAGTAGCGAACTTGAGACCTGGGACACATTGCCCCCATGCAGCTTCTCCTCTCGATCGTCGTCGCCGCATGCCTGCTCGCGCGCGCTTCCATAGCCCAAGGCATCCTGCCCGTTCCTGACTATGCCGCGGATGCGGCGAAGCCGTGGAGCTTGCGCGAGCACCTCAGCGGTGACTGGGGCGGTCACCGCGCGAGCCTCGCACAGGAGGGTATTCAGTTCGGGCTGTCGTACTCCCAGCTTGCCCAGAGCGTCGTCGACGGCGGCAGGGACAGCGACACGGAGTGGGGCAGCCGCGTGCAGGCACAGATGCAGTTCGATCTCGATCGCATGGGAGCCGTGCCCGGCGGTCTTGTGACCGTGAAGGTCGAGTCGCGCTTCGGCAGCTCCGTGAACGGCGCCTCCGGCGCGCTGCTCCCGGTGGCCGACATGCTGTACTTTCCGCTGACGGACGAGCGCGACGAAGACATCGCCGCGACGATCACGGAGGCGCTCTACACGCAGTTCGTCTCTAAGGAACTCGCGTTCTTCGCGGGCAAGTTCACGATCCTCGGCAACGACGCCAATGAGTTCGCCGGTGGCGACGGCACGACGCAATTCCTCGGCCACCCGTTCACGAGCGCCTCGGTCGCATCGCTCTTCAACCCGTACTCGACGATCGGCGCCGGAGTGCTGGTGTTGCCGGAGCCCGGGACGATGTTCTCGATGTCGCTCTACGCGTCGCAGGATTCCTCGACCACGATCGGCGTCGACACGCTCGACGAAGGGCTCGTGTGGGCGACGGCTTACGCGACGCAGTACGAGCTCGGCAGCCTGCCGGGCGGCTTGCGCGCGACCTACCAGTACGCCTTCGATCGCGAGTTCGTGGACCTGAGCGGCCGTCTGATCCTGCCGCCGGGCCTCGGACTCCAGACGCACGACGACAGCTGGTGCGGCTTCCTGAACGCGTGGCAGTACCTGTCCGTGGAGGGTGCGGGATCCGGCCCCATCGATGTGAACAACGGTCGCGCGGATCGCGAGGGAGTTGGCCTGTTCGCGCGCGCGGGTTTTGCGGACGCCGACACGAATCCGATCGAGTGGACCGTGAGTGGCGGCATCGGCGCGAAGGGTCTGTTGGAGGGGCGCGAGCTCGATACGCTCGGGATCGGGTACGCCTACTCCGAAACGAGCTCGCTGCCGTTCCCGGCGGGCTTCGTCCTGAATGACACGGCGAGCCGATTCGAGGCCTTCTACGACCTCGCGCTGACACCGGGTGCCGAGCTCACGCTCGATGTGCAGGTGTCGGACTCACTGCTCAAGTCCCAGAACACCGCCTCGCTGCTCGGCGTGCGCCTGCGCCTGCAGTTCTGAGCGCGCATTTGGTGCGAAGCAGCGCGAAGTGCTCTACTCTCGGCGGCCTTTCGCCGCGGCCAAGCCAATGTTGGTCCAGCGCTGACTCACCTACACAAGACACCCCAAGAACAAGTCAGGGCTCGAGATACCGAGCCAAGCTGCGCGAACAATGACCATGAAGCGCCACATCGTAGTCCAACACTCGAACGAGCGCCTGTCGCGGAACCTGCGACTCTTGGGCCAGTCCGTCCTCGTTGCCTGCGCGCTGTCTGTTCCAGCCGCGGCCGTCTCCCAAGGAGAATCGCGCCCGAACATCGTGGTCATCATGACCGACGACATGGCGCCGATGGATGTCTCGGCGTACCACCGCGGTCTCGGCGCGGTGAACACTCCGAACATCGATCGCCTCGCCAAGGAAGGGCTGATGCTCTCGGACTACTACGGTCAGCCGAGCTGCACCGCCGGCCGCGCCGCGTTCCTCACGGGGCAGTATCCGATCCGCACGGGCCTGACATCGGTCGGCCAGCCCGGCTCGCCGGTGGGACTGCGCGCCGAGGACATCACGCTCGGCCAGCTGCTCAAGGCGCAGGGCTATGCCACCGGTCAGTTCGGCAAGAGCCATGTCGGCGACCGCAACGAGTTCCTGCCGACCGTGCACGGCTTCGACGAGTTCTACGGCTTCCTCTATCACCTCAACATGATGGAGATGCCGGAGCAGCCCGAGTTCCCCCCGGCTCCGAACTTCGCCGGTCGTCCGCGCAATGTGATCCACGCGCTCGCCACCGCCACCAACGACACCACCGTGGATCCGCGCTGGGGCATGGTCGGCCAGCAGACGATCACGGACGAGGGCATGCTCGGCGCCGAGCGGCAGAAAACCTTCGACGACGAGGTGCTCGAGCGCTCCGTGCGCTGGGTGAAGGACAATGTCGCGAAGAAAAGCCCGTTCTTCCTGTGGTTCAACCCGTCGCGCATGCACCAGCAAATCCACGTCTCGAAGGAGTGGGAAGGCAAGAGCGGCCACGGCGCATACTTCGACGCCGTGCTGCACCTCGACTCGCTGGTGGGCAAGCTGCTCGACACCCTCGACGAGACCGGCATCCGCGACAACACGATCGTGGTGTTCACTTCCGACAACGGCATCAACCTCTCCCACTGGCCGAGCGCGGGCAGCGCGTCGTTCCGCGGCGAAAAGGGCACCACTTGGGACGGCGGCTTCCGCGTGCCGGCGCTGATCCGCTGGCCGGGGCGCGTACCCGCGGGCCAGTGGACGGGCGAGCTGATGTCGGCCGAGGACTGGGTGCCGACGCTGCTCGCGGCGGCGGGCGCCCCGGGCATCAAAGAAGAGCTGCTCGCCGGCTCCACGGTCAACGGCGCGACCTTCAAGGTGCATCTCGATGGCTACGACCAGACCGCCATGCTGACCGGTGCCGGTGCCTCGCGTCGGAACGAGTTCTTCTTCTACGCGGAGACTGAGCTGACGGCGATTCGCGTCCGCCAGTGGAAGCTGCACCTCGCCCTGAAGAACGAGTGGTTGAAGCCGGCGGAAAAAGTGCCGAGCGGCCTGCTCATCGATATCAAGGGCGACCCTTTCGAGCGCACTCCGGAGACCCCGGGCCACTTCGGCTGGATGAAGGAGAAGACCTGGATCGCGCCGCAGATCGCCGGCCCGATCTTGGCGCACCAAAAGAGCTTCGTGGACTTCCCACCGCGCCAGACCGGCACGGGCATCGGCGCCCAGACGCTGCACTCGGACTGACCCGCTCGCCCGAGCCTCTCGAGCAACTCGATCCGCCCGCAACGCACTCCGATCGTGGCGCGGATCCCGCTGCAACGCCCGCGGGCCGGGCCCCGGGAGTTGGCTCCCGAAGTCCGGCCCGCATGTTCGGCGTCGTGGGACGCCGCGCGGCGCGCTCACATCGCCGGCTTGATGCCGAGGGCGGCGAAGCCCTTGTCGTCGAAGTTCTTGCGGAACATGTCGCGCAGCTTGGTGGCGGCGGCGTCGTAGGCGGCCTTGTCGGACCAAGTGTTGCGCGGGTTCAGGACCTCGGCCGGAACGCCGGGGCAGGATGTCGGCATCTTCAGGTTGAACACCGGGTGCAGCTCGGTCGGCACGCCGTCGAGCTGGCCCGCGAGCGCCGCGTTCAGCAGCGCCCGCGTGTGCTGGATCGACATGCGCTTGCCCACGCCGAACGGCCCGCCGCTCCAGCCCGTGTTCAGCAGGATGCAGCGCGCCTTGTGCTTGCTCATCTTCGCCGCGAGCAGCTTGGCGTACACCGGCGGCTTGTGGCTCATGAAGGGCGCGCCGAAGCAGGCCGAGAAGGCCGCCTTCGGCTCGGTCACGCCCATCTCGGTGCCGGCGAGCTTGGCGGTGAAGCCCGACACGAAGTGGTACATGACCTGCTCCGCGTCGAGGATCGCGACCGGCGGCAGCACGCCGAAGGCGTCGGCCGTGAGCAGCACGATCGTCTCCGGATGCGGGCCGCGGGCGCCCGGCATCACATTGGGGTTGGCGGACAGCGGGTAGCTGAAGCGCGAGTTCTCGGTGATCGAGCGGTCGGTGAGGTCGAGCTGCTGCGGATCGCACTCGGCCATCGTCTTGCCCGGCAGCGGCGGGACATTCTCGATGATCGTGCCCGGCTTGGAGAGCGCGGCGGCGATCACGGGCTCCGCTTCCTTGCTGAGATCGATCAGCTTGGCGTAGCAGCCGTCCTCGAGGTTGCACAGGCCGTTGTCGCTCCAGATCGTCTCGTCGTCGCCGATCAGCCGGCGGTCGGGATCGGCCGAGAGCGTCGTCTTGCCCGTGCCCGAGAGGCCGAACAGGATCGCGCCGTCGCCGCGCGGGCCGACATTGGCCGAGCAGTGCATCGACAGGCGGCCCTGCTTCGGCAGCAGGTAGTTGCCGACCGTGAAGATCGTCTTCTTCACCACGCCGCAGTAGTCCATGCGGCCGGCGACGAGGCAGATCTTGTTCTTGATGTCGATGATGACGGCGCACTCCGCGCGGCTGCCGTCACGCTCGGGCAGGCAGACGAAGGACGGCGCGTTCAGCATCGTCCAGCGCCGCGCCGCGATGTCCTTCACGCCAGCCAAGTCCTTGGGGAACATGTTGTGGGCGAACATCGCGTGCGTCGCGTACTCACCGACGAAACGGTAGGGCACCGCGAACTCAGGGTCCGCGCCCATGAAGACATCCTTGACGTACAGGTTCGCCTTCTTCTCGTTGAGGTGCGCGACCACGCGCTTGAGCAGGGCCTCGTACTTGGTCGGGTCGTAGCGCTGAACATCGTCCTTCCACCAGATCTCGTTGGCCACTTCGGGCCAGCACACGGCGTAGGTGTCCTTGACGCGACGACCGGTGCAGTCGGGGTCGGTGTAGTAGACCAGCGGCCCCTTGAGCCCGAGCTTGGTCGCGAAGGCCTTCTGCGCGTTGCTCGGGCCGTCCTTCTTCACGCGGCCGCGGTCGTTCGCGATCGCCTCGTGGAACAGCTCGTCCTTCGAGAGGTTGTACTTGTAGGAGACGCTCTTCAGTCCGAAGAGCTGCTCGAGCTCGGCCTTGAAGTCGGCCTGCGGGGCCTGGGTCGTGGTCGTCATGGCGTGGTGTGGGTTGCCCCGCACGCCGCGGAGGGAGGTCCCCCGGGGGCTCGCGGGTTCGGTTCGAAGCGCGACAGCGTACACCACGGCGGACCCGCGCTGGGATCCCCCCGCTGTGACGCGAGTTTGGAACAGGCTGGGCAGCTTCTTCACTCTTCCTTCAGGGGGCTGGACGAAGCTGCCGAAGCCGTCGCAGGTCCTTGCAGAGCGCCGAGCGAAGGGCGAGCGGTTCCAGCCTCCCAACCCCGGAGGCGCCCCGCCCCGCCGCTCCGGCAAGGGACCTGCCGCACCCCGACATGACCCCCGCCGCCGCTACCGTCCACGCCTGCCCGCGCTGCTACCAGACCCTCCTCCCCGCCCAAGGCCGCCCCGAGGAGGGTGCCGCGGCGCTGCTGCTCGCCTGCCCGGAGAGCTATTGCGACTATGTGCTCGTGCTGACCCACGAGGAGCGCTTCAGCGCGCGCAAGTGGAGCTGGCCCGAGCTGTTCCGCATGAACAAGCGCGCCGCGGGCTGAGCCGCGCGCACTAGCGACGCGCGGGCTGGCGCTGCGCGTACCACTCGAGCGTCGCGCGCAGTCCGTCGCGCCATGTCACATGCGGCTCGTAGCCGAGCAGCGCCCGCGCGCGCTCGAGCGACGCCAACGAATCGCGCACATCCCCTTCGCGCGGCGGCGCGAAGTCGGGTTCGAGGTTGGAGCCGAGCTCGGCGGCCATCGCGCGGTAGAGCGCGAGGAGCGAGATCGCGGTGCCGGTGCCGATGTTGATGACGCTGCCGGCGGGCACATCGCGCTCCATGGCGAGCATGTTGGCCTGCACGACATTGTCGACATAGGTGAAGTCGCGCGTCTGACCTCCGTCGCCGAAGATCGTCGGGGCGCGAGCGGCGAGCAGCGCGCGCGCGAAGATCGCGATCACGCCGGTGTAGGGGCTGTCATCGCGCTGGCGCGGCCCGAACACATTGAAGTAGCGCAGCGCGACCGTGTGCATGCCGTGCACATGCCCGTAAGCCGCGAGCAGGTGCTCGCCCGCCACCTTGCCCGCTGCATAGGGCGAGAGCGGCGAGGGCGTCATCGTCTCGAGCTTGGGGAGCGTCGGCGTGTCGCCGTAGGCCGCCGAGGACGCCGCGAACACGAAGCGTCGCACGCCGTGGGCGCGGCACCCCTCGAGCAACCGCAGCGTGCCCATCACATTGACCTCGTAGGAGCGCAGCGGCTGCGCCACGCTCTGGGGCACGGATACCTGCGCGGCCTCGTGGAACACGCCCTCGACATCGGCGCAGGCGGCGACGACGACATCCGCGTCGGCCAAGTCCGCGACCCACAGCTCCACCTGCGCGCCGCTCCCCCGCTCGCCCGCACCCACATGGGCGAGGTTCTCGCGCAGCCCCGTCGAGAGGTTGTCGAGCACGCGCACGCGATGGCCCCGTGCGACGAGGCCCGTGACGAGGTGCGAGCCAATGAACCCGGCGCCGCCGGTGACGAGGTAGTGGGCCATGTTCAGGGATGCTAGCCGAGGCCCCACCATCGGCCAGCCACGGAAGCCTCCCCGCTGCAGGCCCCCATAGAACGACTCGGGCCCGTCGTTTCCGGCGGGCCCGAGTCAGGAGCAGACGAGCGGTCAGGTGTCAGCAACCATCCCAAAGAGTGTCATCCATCCGTTGTCGCAACCCCAGCAGCCCCCCATCCCTGAGCGCCACGGGCGCCGCGACACCCTCTCCAAGCCACGCCTCCCGTCCGACCGAACGCTCCCGTTGACGGCCACGCTGACGGGAGCCCTCGCCGCGGCGGGGCGTGGCGGATCTGCCCTTCGAAAGCCGCTCGACGAAGCCGCAGGCAGCCAGCGTCTTCGCGGTCAGGAGCCCGCGGGAGCCGCCGCCGTGTGTGCCGCCGATGTCGCGCGCGGCCGATGGAATCTCGCGGCCGCGCGCCCCGAGCTGGGACGCGCGGCCGCTAGAGGAGGCCGGTTGCACGGCCGCGTCCGGCGCGCGCGGCGGCGACGGGCGCTACTTGCCGTGCTACAGCTACTTGACCGAGTACTTCGTGCCGCGGCGCTGGCCCGTGGTCTTGAGCTTCTTGCCGCCGAGCAGCGCCTTGATCGGGAGCTTGAGGTTCGCGGTGGGCGTGTTCAGGCCCTTGCCGATCTGCTCGAGCGACTGGCCCGGGCGTTTGGTCAGGTACTCCATCACCTTGGCGCCCGCGGCGGCGAGAGCGGCCGGCGAGACCTTCGCGCGCTTGCGCTTCCCGGCCTTCTTGGCCGGGGCGGCGGCGGGCGCGGCCGCGTTCTTGCGCGGGCGGCCCGGACCGCGGCGGACCGAAGCGGCGGCCGGGGCATCGCCAGTGAGCGCCGTACGGACGGCCTCGACGGCGGCCTTGCGCACGAGCGCGCTCAACTGTTCGACGAAGGAGTTGATGTGGTCACGGATGTGCTGATCGAATTGAGCGTTACTCATAGTCGGGAAGTAGAACAAATGCGGAGCTTGTACTTCAAGAGAATTCTCGGGGCGCGCGAGGAAGGGGGAATAGTCTGGACTTTGGGGAGCGCGGTCTGAATTCGGAGCGGACGGCAGAAATGGCAGCCAAGAGGCCGCGCCGGCGCAGGTTGTGTGCGTCCGGTGGCTCGATCTTGGGTGCCGAGCGAACGCGGCGCGCAGCGAGCCGCTCGAAAAGGGGCGTGGGTCCGAGCGCGTGAACACGCCACTGGGATCGCGGCGAGGAATCGAGTGTTCCATTTTTCCCGGCGAGCAGTTCACGCGGCGCATCCAAGCCCCCGCTCCTCCGATCGTCAGCGCACTCTTCGCCGCCTGTTCCAGCTAAGCTCCGAAGTCTCGGGGTTCGAGGTCCTCGGCACGGGCCGCGCCAGCGAGCGCGACTTCGAGGTCCAGCCCCGCCCCCACCAGCGCTCCTTCCGAGCGCAAGGACACAGTCATGACCACCGCTCAGGGCCCCGCCGGTTTCCACGCCTTCCCGATCCACACGCTCGACGGCAGGCCCGCCGATCTCTCGGCCTACAAGGGCAAGGTCGTCCTCGTCGTCAACACGGCCAGCGAGTGCGGTCTCACGCCACAGTACACGGGCTTGGAGAAGCTGCACCGAGAGTTCGCCGCACGCGGCCTGCGCGTGCTGGGCTTTCCATGCAACGACTTCGGCGGTCAAGAGCCCGGGAGTCCGGCCGAGATCGGGCAGTTCTGCACGAGCAAGTACAGCGTGACATTCCCGCTGTTCGAGAAGGTGCGCACGAAAAGCGGCGCCGGTCAGTCGCCGATCTACGCGTGGCTCTCGGAGCGCACGGGCGAATTGCCGAGCTGGAACTTCGCCAAGTACCTCGTCGGCAAGGACGGCACGAGCGTGAAGTTCTTCGGCAGCCGTACGACTCCGGAGGATCTGGAGTTGCGCAAGGCGATCGAAGCCGAGCTGGCGCAGTAGTGCGAAGGTCGCAGCGCGAGCGCCGAGCTCAGCCGCGCTCGAAGTGAAGCGACCCCGCGGATAGCCCCGTGCCAGGGCTCCGGCGAGGTCGCTCGAGCGCCCGCAGGCGCAAAGGACTCACTTGGCGTCGACCTTGGCGCGCGAGGTCAGCTCGATCGACCACTGCCACATGTCGTTCGAGTTCTCCCACTCTTTGAGCTTCTGCACCGGATTGAGCAGCAGGCCCGTGACGCGCACGCGGCGGGACTTCGACTCGAGCAGGTACATGTAGTTGACGATGCGGTCGCGCGGCGCGCCGCCGGTGTCGTTCTGGGGGCGGATCGTGTACTGCAGGTCCTCGGTGCCCTTGATAATCGTCTGGACCTTGGGGCCGGCGATCTCGACCTGACCGAGGCGCACGTTGGGATCCGAGGCGAAGCCGCGGAAGTAGAGCGACGGGTCATCCTGACCGCTCAGGCCTTCGCGATCGGCGTCGGACTGCAGCTTGCTGATCTGCTTGCCGAGCAGCTGAATCTTGCCCGAGATGCGCTCGACATCGCCGCCGGGCGCGAGCGCGAGGTCGATGGCCGCGCGCTCCGCGTGCAACTTCCAGCCGTTGTAGCCGAGCCCGACGACGGCGATGCCGCCGACGACCATGATCCAGCGCGCGAGGCTCATCGCGCCGAGCATTCCCTTGAGGTTCATCTAGGAACCCTCCTTCTTCGCGCTCGCCGGCGCGGCCTTCGAGAGGTCGCAGGTGATGGTGTAGCCGTCGCTGTAAATGCCCTTGCCATCCGGGAATTCCTTCGAGTTGCGCGCCGCGACCTCGGTCACCCACGGCTGGCGCTCGAGCTCGGTCTTGAGCGCCTCGAACGAGCGCGTGGCCGCGATCGCGCCCTCGTCGTTGTGGAACGAGAGGCTGAGCGTGATCGTGACGAGGTCGTTCGTGCCCGTGCGCGCCGGCACGTAGTTGGCGTTGATGGTGCGAATCGAAATGCGGCCGAGCGCGTCGCCCATGTCCACCATCGTGTTGGTGACGAGCGTCAGCGCCTCGAGCACCGACTGCGGCTGCTTCACTTCGCCCGTGTTGCCGAGCTCCTTGTTGAGCTTGTCCTGCCGCAAGAGCAGCGCGCGCTCGATCTGGCGCAGCTGGTCGAGCCGCGACCACTGGTTCGACGCGAGCAGCGGGTTGTCCTTCCTCGAGGCGTCTTCGACGAGCCTTTGCAGCTCGGGCCACGGCTTCTGGAGATTGCCGCGCTTGCCGGCCTTGGGGTCGTTGACGAGGAAGTTCTTGTTGCTCTGCAGCCAGCGGAACATGCTCGAGTCCGCCGCAGCGAGGCGATCGCTCTCGAACAGATTGAAGACGAGCAGCCACATGACGGCGAGCATCACGGCGACCGCGATCGGCAGTTCGAGGCGCTCGAAGGTCCCGGTGTACTTGAGCTCCTCGCGACGCAGCGACGAGCGGATCGCGCCGCCGCCGAGCATGCCGAGCGCCGCGCCGTAGGCGACGACGAGCGGGGCCGCGCCCTCCACGGGCTTGCCGGACTCCTCGACGAAGGCGTCGAGCTCGTACACGGGCGTGTCGAGCACCTGCGTGCCGACGAGGTTGGGCACTTCCCAGCCGCAGATGTAGACGGCCTTGAGCGGGTGGGCGGTGCGCGCGCCCGAGAGCGTGCGGCCGAGTTCGCGACGGATGCGCGAGACGGCCTGCTCCTGGCGACGCTGGGCTTCGATCGGGTCCGCGGGCGGCGGCGGCGGCGCGGGCTCGGTGGAGTCCTCGGCGGGCGGCGCGTCGCCGCTCGGCGCGGCCACGGGCTCGTGGGTCAGGGCGCCGATGTGGATCGCGCGCATCTGGCGCACCTTGCCGCCGTCGATGAGCACCACAGCGGTCGAAGTGTCACCGATGTGCACGAGCACCTGCGCCTCGTCCACGCGGCACACGCCGCTGGCGAGGGCGGCGTTGACCATCGCGGCGGCCTCGAGCTCGGCCTCGAGCGGCTCGATGCCCGCCTTGGTGCAGGCGTCGATCTCGCGCCGCAGCGTGGCCTTGGGCACGGCGGTGACGAGCAGGCTCGTCTCCTTGTCGGTGCGGTCGAGCGTCAGGAATGTGACGATGATGTCGTCGATGTTCCACTGGGGCAGCTGGCCCTCGACCTCGAACTTGATGATCTCGTCGACCTTGGACTCGTCGAGCGAGGGCAGCTTGAGCGTGCGGAAGGCCGCCGTGCCGGTGTCGACCGCGATCGCGATCGCGTCCTCGGGCACCTTGAGCTCGCTCGCCGCCGCCTTCAGCGTGGCCACGACATCGCCCTCGGGGTCTGCGCCGCCGGTGGGAAACTCGCCGCTCTTGTAGGCCACGATGCGGTGCTTCTTGGGGCTGCCATCGAGCACCACTATCTCGAAGCGCCGCGGGCCGATGCGGATGCCGCAGGTTCTCGCCATGTATCTCTCGTTACTGGATCGTGCGACCGTCGGCCGAGAGCGCGTCGAACTCCGCGCGTCGTGCCGAGGGGATTACATGATCGCGAATGTAGGCCTGATAGCGAGCGCCGATCTCGGCAAGTTCGCGCTCGAGCTCGGGTCGGTGCTCGGCGAGCAGCCGCTCGCGGGTCTCGTCGATCGACTGCTGGTAGTTGCGCAGCACCTCGCCGAACAGCCGCTCGCGCGCGGGTTCGAGGCCGAAGCGCTCAACCACCGCGGCGCGGTAGTCGCCCATGGGCTCGAGCCCGCGCGGAACTTCCCCGGCGCGGGACTCGCTCACGAGCACGCCGGCCCCCAGCCCGGCTGCGAAGCAGCACAGCGCCAAGAGGCCGATCCACAGCCGCACGCCGCTCATCGCGCGGGCTGCGGGCGCTTCTTGCCGCGCGGGCTGCCGGCCTCGGCGGACTCCTGAGGAGCGGGCGCGGCCGGGGTCGGCGCGACGCCGTTCAGGCGGTCGAGCTCGCTCTGGATCTGTACGAGCGGCAGGGCCGCGCGGTCATCGGCGGCGAGGTTGGTCGACTGCGGGCGCGAGGCGAGCTGGAGGCCGAGGGCGAACAGCAGGGCGGCGGCGGCGGCCACGGCCGTGAGACGCAGCACGAACGGCAGGATGCGGCCTTCTTCGCGGGCCGAGGCGGCGCGCTCGGTCCAGTCGCCCCGATTTCCACGCTCGCCGCGGTCGCCGGCCAAGGCGCGGCGCGCGACGCGGGCCGAGAAGCCCGAGGGCACGGCCACGGCGAGCGCGCCCGACTCGGCGCTCTCGCGCAGCGGCGCGAACCAGCGCTGCAGCGAGCGCCCGTCGGCGGCCGCGTTGCGGCAGGCCGAGCATTCGAGCAGGTGCGGCCGCAGCAGCGCGGCGCGCGCAGGCGAGAGCTCGCCGTCGAGGTAGGCGCCGATCATCGGCACGGCTTCTTGGCAGGAGAATTCCATGGTCATGAAGTCCAGTCTTCCCCGAATTCGGGGTGCAGCGCCATCAGCCGCTCCTTGAAGCGGACGCGGGCACGGAACAGGCGCGATTCCACCGTGCCGATCGAGATGCCGAGCACATCGGCGATGTCCTGATAGCTCAATTCCTCGAACTCCCGCAGCACGAGCACGGTGCGGAAGATCTCGGGCAGTTCCCCGAGCACGCCCTGCGTGATGCGGGCGACCTCGTCGCGCTCGAGGCGCGCGTCGGGGGCCGGGATGCGGCCCGAGGTCGGCTGCGAGCCCTCGATGCGGTCCGGGCTGAGCGCCAGCTCAGGGTCCTCGACCGCGCGCACCGGGTTGCGTCCGAGGCGCTTTTGGAAGTCGAGCGCCGTGTTGATCGCGATGCGGCACAGCCATGTATAGAACGACGACTGCTCCTGGAAGGTCGGCAGGCGCGTGAAGGCCTTGAGGAATGTGTCCTGCACGATGTCCTCGATCTCGACCGGGTTGCGCGTGTAGTGGCGCACCAGCGCGAACATGCGGGTCTCGTAGCGCTCGACGAGCAGCTGGAAGGAGAGCTGGTTGCCCGCGAGGCTCTCGCGGACGAGGCGCAGGTCGTCCTTCGGGGCAAGTTCCATGGGCGAGACGGATCGCACGGCGAGCCTATCGACGCCCGCGAGCGCTTCCTATTCCGAACCGGCCTACGGACGGGGCGCGGACCGGGCGGGAGGGCGGCCGGGATCGACCGCCATAAACCCATGTCCAGAAAGGACTTGAAGATCTTTCGAAGGTCCGTTGGAAGGCTTGAAGCGGGCCCGGATCGGGGACGGGAGCGCGGCCGGCGGGGATCCCCAGAGCCGCGCTCTCTCCGCCCCGGCGCCCGCTGCGGGCCGTAACCTCTGCTCTCCGCAACCCTGCCCCGGGACCCCGCCCCATGACCTCGATGCCCCGCCTGTGCCTCGTGGCGACCACCCTCGCGCTCCTCGGACTCGGCTACGCCTTCGGCGTCGAGGACAGCGCGGTCCCCGACCCGTTCCGCCAGCTGACCGAGGTGCTCCCGACGCCCAACTCCTACCGCACGGCGTCGGGCGCGCCCGGACACGAGTATTGGCAGCAGAAGGTCGACTATGTGATCGAGGTGGCGCTCGACGACGAGCGCGCGCACCTCACCGGCAGCGAGACGATCACCTATACGAACAACTCGCCGGATCGGCTCGCGTACCTGTGGGTGCAGCTCGACCCCAACCTGTTCTCGCCGGAGTCGCACGCAGTCCTGACCGCGCTCAGCCCCGAGTTCGAGGGCGCGAGCTTCGAGTCCGTGCAGCGCATGCTGCGCCGCAAGGACTTCGATGGCGGTTGTAAAGTCACGGCCGTCAAGGACTCCGCCGGCGGCGGCCTGCGCCATGTGATCGTCGACACGATGATGCGCATCGACCTGCCCCAGCCGCTCGAGCCGCGCTCGCAGGTCTCGTTCTCGATCGACTGGAATTACGCGATCAACAACTCGCGCGAGGTCGGCGGCCGCACGGGCTACGAGCGCTTCGAAAAAGACGGCAATTCGATCTACGAGATCGCGCAGTGGTTCCCGCGCCTCGCCGCCTACACCGATGTCGACGGCTGGCAGCACAAGCAGTACCTCGGCGGCGGCGAGTTCACGCTGGAGTTCGGCGACTATGTCGTCAGCATCACCGTGCCCGACGACCATGTCGTCGCGGCGACGGGCACGCTGCAGAACTCCGGCGACATTCTGAGCGAGGCCCAGCGCGCGCGCCTCGCGCAGGCCGAGAGCTCCGAGACGCCGGTGTTCATCGTCACGCCCGAGGAGGCAAAGGACAACGAGTCGCACAAGCCGCAGGGCGCGCGCACATGGACCTTCCGCGCCGACAATGTGCGCGACTTCGCGTGGGCCAGCTCGCGCAAGTTCATCTGGGACGCGTTGCTGCACGAGGTCGAGGGGCGCAAGGTGTGGGCGATGAGCTTCTACCCGAAGGAAGGCGAGCCCCTGTGGAGCAAGTACTCCACGCACGCCATCTGCCACACGCTCGACATCTACTCGAAGCACACCTTCGCGTATCCGTACCCGACCGCGATCTCCGTCAACGGCCCGGTCGGCGGCATGGAGTACCCCATGATCTGCTTCAACGGCCCGCGGCCGGAGGCGGACGGCACCTACTCGAAGGGCACGAAATACGGGCTGATTTCCGTGATCATCCACGAGGTCGGCCACAACTACTTCCCGATGATCGTCAATTCGGACGAGCGCCAGTGGACATGGATGGACGAGGGCCTCAACACATTCCTGCAGTACATGGCGGAGCAGGCGTGGGAGACGGACTACCCCTCGGGCCGCGGCGAGCCCGCGCGGATCACGGGCTACATGAAGAGCGACGGTCAGGTGCCGATCATGACGGCGGCCGACTCGGTGCTGAACATGGGCAGCAACGCCTACGCCAAGCCCGCCACGGCGCTCAATGTGCTGCGCGAGAGCGTGATGGGCCGCGAGCTGTTCGACTTCTCGTTCCAGCAGTACGCGCGCCGCTGGCAGTTCAAGCGTCCGCACCCCGCGGACTTCTTCCGCAGCATGGAGGACGCGAGCGCGGTCGACCTCGACTGGTTCTGGCGCGGCTGGTTCTACTCGACGGGCGCGTGCGATCTCGCCGTCGATCGCATCCGCGTGTACCGCATCGACTCGCGCGACCCCGCGCTCGAGAAACCGCTCGCGAAGGCGAAGCGCGACGGCGCACCGGAGACGCTGGCGGAGCGCAACAACGCCGGGCAGAAGACGCGCCTCGACGCGTTCCCCGAGCTCGTGGACTTCTACAACACATTCGACGAGCTCGACATCACCGAGAAGGATGTCAGCGACTACGAGAAGCTCGTCAAGGACCTCGACGAGAAGCAGCGCGATCTGCTCAAAAGCCAGCTCGCGTTCTATGTGGTCGATGTGAAGAAAGTCGGCGAGTTGGTGATGCCGATCGTGCTCGAGGCGCACTACGAGGACGGCACGACCGAGGAGCTGCGCGTGCCCGCGACCGTGTGGCGCAAGGGCGCGGACAAGGTCACCAAGCACTTCGCGAGCGAGAAAAAGCTCGTGAAGCTCGTGCTCGATCCGCACCTCGAGACCGCCGACATCGACCTCGTGAACAACATCTGGCCGGAAGAGCTCGCCGAGACGCGTCTGCAGCTGCGCTCGGGCGGCAGCGGACGCGGTCGCGGCGGCGCGGCGCCCTCGGGGGCGCGCAACCCGATGCAGGACGCGCGCGACGCGGAGAAGGCCAAGGTGGCGGAGAAGGACAAGCAGGAGCCCGCGAAGGAAGGCGGCCAGTGAGCGGCGAGGCGCCGAAGCCCGCTGCGAATCCGTTCGCGGCGCTGCGCGACAAGCTCGGCCCGCTCCCACCGGGGCCGCAGCCTGCGGCGAGTGCGGTGCAGCCTGCTCCGCCGCAGAAGCGCTACACCGGGCGCGTCACCGTGCGCCGCGAGCGTGCGGGGCGCGGCGGCAAGGCCGTCACGCTCGCGGAAGGTCCGGGGCTCTCCGGACATCCGCTCGAGAAGCTCGCCAAGGAGCTCGCGAAGGCGCTCGGCACGGGCACGCGTGTCGAAGGCACCTCGATCGTCGTGCAGGGCGACCAGCCCGAGCGGCTCGCCGCGGCGCTCGAGGAGCGCGGCTTCGCCAGCGTCACGCGGGGGAATTGACGCGCGCGAGGCGCGTGAGCCGCACGAGATCGCCGACGATCGCGCTGGTCGTCTCCGAGCGCGGCACGCGAATGTCGAGTCCCGCCTCGGCCAGCAGCGGCCGGATGACCTCGAGCTCCTCGTCCGTGGTCGAGAAAATCGCCGGCGGGGCCGCCTTGCGCAGCAGCTCACGCACGAGCGCTCCGGCGCGCGCGCGTTCCTCCGCGAGAGTGCCGCGTCCCGTCGCGAGCTCGGTGCCGACGCGCTCGTAAAGCGCATCGTGCAGCGCCGGGAATGCGTCGGGATCCGTGAGTACGCTCGTCATCCACAGGTGCTCGCAGCTGCCATCGGCGATCGATGCGAGCGAGTCGGTGCGCGGCAACGGGAGGTCGAGCCCGAGACGCGCACCGACCGCATGCAGCGCGCGCCGCAGCTCCTCGACTTCCTCGCCCGGCAGGTTGACCCACAGGACTTCGCGCCCGAGCGCGAGGCTCTCGGCGAGCACGAGCGGCAGCTCCGCCACCGCGGCGCCGAAGTACAGGCTGCGTCCCGTGCCGCCGCGCGGCAGCGACGCGACCAAGTCATCGACGAGCTCGAGCCCCGTCTCGAGCACGCGCTCGACGGTCTCGTCGTCGAAGAATGTCGACCCGTCGCCCTCGCAGTATGTGCGCCCCAGCCGTTCCCAGTCCAGCTCGCGCACGAGCTCGCCCCACGCGGCACCGAAATGCTCGACTCCCATTCCGCGCAGGATAGGGCCTCAGCGCTCGACGCGCTCGACTCGTTCGCGGCGCGGATCGATCGTGCGGCGCTGCATGTCGCTCGCGCTCTCGACGACGAGGCGCACGCGACGGCCTTCGCCTTCGACCTTCACGACCTGTCCGAGGTGGCGGCGGTTGATACGCACCCAGTCGCCGCGTTGCCAGCACTCCGTGCGCTCCGCGAGCACGGACGCGCTCGCGCGCGGTGCGAGGTGACCGGCGCGCCACGCAAGCGCCGGCGTGCAAGCGTCGCAGGCCCCGCACGGCGCCGACGGCGCGTCGAGACCGAAGTGCCGCGCGATCGTCGCGCGCCGGCACTCCTCGCTTCCGCCGGCGAAGCGCGCCATCGCGAGCAGCCCCTCGAGATCCGCGCGGCGCTTGTCGACGCTGCCGACGCTCTCGGGCAGCTCCGCCGGATCGAGCTCGCGCGCGAGCGCGAGGTCGTGCGTCTCGAACGAGCCCGTCGTCACCTGCAGCACCTCCAGCCACTTGAGGCAGATCGAAACGCGATTGTCCGCGCGATTCTTGACGAGCAGCTCGTCGCGCAGGTCGTCGAGCTCTTTGGTCGCGATGCGCTCGCCCCACCCGCGCAGCGTCTCGTACACGAGGAGCATGTACTCGCGCGAAGGGTTGGCCCACTCGATGAAGCCCTGCTGGATCGCAAGGTCTTCCTCGAAGTACAAGAGCTCGCACCACGCGGGCTTGCCGTCGCGGCCCGCGCGGCCCACTTCCTGCGTCCACGCTTCCAGCGTGCGCGGCACCTGCGCATGCAACACGAAGCGGATGTCTTCCTTGTCGACGCCCATTCCGAAGGCGTTGGTCGCGAGCACGACATCGCGCTCCGACGCGAGGAAGCGCGCTTGCATCGCGCGTCGCTCCTGCGGCGAGAGCTTGCCGTGGTAGACGAGCGTGTCGATGCCCGAGCGCTTGAGCTCGATGTGCAGATCCTCGAGGTCGCGAATCAAGGACGAGTACACGATGCCGGGCCCGTCGATCGCGCGCACGCGCCCGGCGAGCAGCGGCACCTTCTCTTCGGCGAGGTCGACGCGCGTGGCGGCGAAGAAGAGCTCGGGGCGCTCGATGCCTGTGCGCACGACGAGCGGATCGCGCAGCGCGAGGCTCGCGACGATGTCGGCGGCGACCTTCGGCGTCGCGGTGGCGGTGAGCGCAATCACCGGCGGCGAGCCGATGCGGGCGCGATACTCGCCGAGCCGCGAGTAATCGGGCCGGAAGTCGTGGCCCCACTGGCTCACGCAGTGCGCCTCGTCGACGGCCATGCGCACGATGCGCAAGCGCGGCGCGAAGTCCGCGAAATCGGCGGCGCGAAAGCGCTCGGGCGTGATGTAGAGCAGCTCGAGCTCGCCGCGCGCGGCTGCTTCGAGGCGCGCGCGGCGCTCGCTCGCATCGAGCGACGAATTGACGAAGGCGGCGCGGATGCCCTTCTTGCGCAGCGCGTCGACTTGGTCCTGCATCAGCGCGATCAGCGGGCTCACCACGAGCACGAGCCCGTCGAGCACGACTGCGGGCAGCTGGTAGCACAGCGACTTGCCCGCGCCCGTCGGCATGGTGAGCAGGACATCGCGCCCCGCGACGACGGCCTCGATCACCTCGCGCTGCGGTCCGCGAAAGTCGCACAGGCCGAAACGCGAACGGAGCGCGTTCTCGAGCGTCGGGAGGTCGTGCGGCGTGGGCATGGGCGGCGATTTTGGACCGTGCAGACGCAGGTTTCACGCGGGCTCTGTGGACGAAGTCGCGCTCGGAAGGGAGCCTAGGGGCGCCATGCCGCTCTCGCTCACGCTCCTCGCGCTGTCGTCGCTCGCGCCCCAGACGCCGCCGAACCGCTCGCCCGCTCCCGCTCCGACCCTCGCTCCCGCGCGCGCGCAGGGCGGCGCCGCGCCCTCGAAGGACGCCTTCAAGTTCGGCTCGCCTCCGCAGCTCGGCGAGGGCCTCACCGAGCCGATGATGTGGCCCGCGGCGACCGCCGAGGGCTGGGCGAAGCCGGTGCTCGTGAAGTGGCAGCGTTCGTTCGACGACGCGCTCGCGCTCGCGCGAGAGACCGGCCAGCCGATCATGGTGGCCGTCAACATGGACGGCGAGATCGCGAGCGAGCACTTCGCCGGCGTGAAGTACCGCGACCCCGAGGCCGCCAAGCTGCTCGAGCCCTACATCTGCGTGATCGGCTCGGTCTATCGCCACACGCCGCGCGACTACGACGAGTTCGGCGTGCGCGTCGAGTGCCCGCGCTTTGGCACCGTGACCTGCGGCGAGCACATCACCTGCGAGACGGAGCTCTACGCCAAGTACTTCGAGGGCCTGCGCGTGTCGCCGCGCCACATCGTGCTCGAGCCCTCGGGCAAGGAGCGCTACGACATCTACTACTCGTGGGACACCCAGACCGTGCTCACGACCTACATCGAGGCGGCCAAGGAATTCCCGCCGCACAAGGAGCGCGTGCGCGACGGACTTCCGCTGGCCGAGCGCGTGGCGAGCCCCGACATCATCGACCGGCTCGCGATCGAGCAGGCCTACCGCGCGGGCCCGCCGCGGGTGCGCCGCGAGCTCGTCGAGGCCACGCTCAAGGTGCGCGATGTCGATCAGGTCGAGTTGCTGCGGCTGGCGCTGTTCGGGCTCGACACGGAGCTCGCGCACCTCGCGCGCGTGTCGCTCGCGCAGGCGCAGACGGAGCCCGCGGTCGATCTGATCGCGGAAGTGCTCAAGACCGCGCTGAGCGCCGAGGACCGCGAGCTGCTCGTGGCCGCGGCCGAGCGGCTCGGCGAGAAGTTCCCGCGCGCGAAGTCGCTCGCGACGCTGCACCGCGGGCTCGCGCTCGGCTCGCGCCACATCGATGTCGCGCGCACGGGCGCGCCGACCGGCGAGTACGAGGCCACGCATCGCCTGCGCGCGGTGTCGCAGCGCGTCGAGGAGCTCTCGGGCGAGGTCGAGGCCGCTCGCGCGGATCCCGCGGCGCTCGTCGCGCTCGCCGAGTCGTTCCTCGCGCGCGCGTCCGAGCCCGGTCAGGAGCGGCGCTTCGCCGAGCTGCTCGCGCTCGACGCACGCCGCACGGCACTCGATGCCGAGCGCGAGGGCGCCAAGGGCTGGCGCCTGGATGCGACGCTCGCCGCGGCCGCCGATCGCCTCGGCGAGCGCGACACGGCGCTCGGCCGCGCTGTCGCCGCCGTCGAAGGCGGCATGCTGACGACGCCCGCGGGCGAAGCCGGCCCGACGGAAGATGTCAAGGTGCGCGTGCTCGCGATGTTCGCGCTCTCGCGCCAGCTCGCGATTCGCAAGGCATACCGCGAGCGCACGCAGTGGCCGCCGGAGTGGATGGCCGATGTCAACGCGGCCTACGCGACGCTCGCGGAGCATCCGCTCGCCACCGACGAGAACCTCGTCAGCTACCACGACTTCCTGCGCTGGCTCGGCGCGACTCCGCGCGCCAACGCCGTGCTCGACGGCGCGCTCGCGCGCTTTCCCGACTCGCCGCTGCTGCACGACCGCCTGCGCTCGCGCCTCCTGTGGGACAAGGGTCCCTCGGGACTGCTCGACGCCTACGACGAGTTGCTCGAAAAGCCCGAGGCGAGCCCGCAGGTGCGCTGGTTCGCCGGGTACGCCGCGCTCGTCGCCGCGGAGCACTTCCGCCGCCGCTCGCGGCTCGACGACGCGCTCGCGGCCTACGACGCGGGCAGCGCGCACTACGCGCGCTACTCCGCCGACATGCCGACCGGTCGCGACCTGTGCGATCACTTCGTGGCACTCGCGCTCGCGGGCAAGTCGCGCATCGCGCTCGAGCGCGGCGAGCTCGACAGCTCGACGGCGCTGCTGCTCGAGAGCTTCGCGCGCCGCGCCGATTCCGCCGCCACGCCCGACGGCCTCAACCTGACGCCCGCCGACACCGCGCGCATGCTCGAGGCCAAGCTCGTCGAGTCGAAGCGCGAGGATCTGCTCGCGCAGCTCAAGGCCGCGCTCGCCAAGCTCGATCCCAAGCTGCTCGAGCTGCCCACCTCCGAACAGCGCCTCGGCCCCGCCCGCGGTCCGGGCGTGCGCGGCGGCCGCTGAGCAGCGCAGCGCGTCAGGGAGCTTCGGGCGGCAGCAGGTGGCCGAGCTTGTCGCGCTTGACGCGCAGGTAGCGCGAGTTCGAGGGATTCGGGGGCGTCGAGAGCGGCACCTGATCGACGACCTCGAGGCCGTAACCGGCGAGGCCGGCGATCTTCTTGGGGTTGTTGGTCAGCAGCCGCATCTGGCGCACGCCGAGGTAGCGCAGGATCTGCGCGCCGAGGCCGTACTCGCGCAGGTCGGCGGGAAAGCCGAGCGCGGCGTTGGCTTCGACGGTGTCGAGGCCTTGGTCCTGCAGGCGATAGGCCTTGAGCTTGTTCTCGAGCCCGATGCCGCGGCCTTCTTGCCGCATGTAGACGAGCACGCCGCGCGGCTCGCGCCCGAGGATCTCGAGCGCCGAGTCGAGCTGCGGCCCGCAGTCACAGCGCAGCGAGTGGAACACGTCGCCCGTCAAACACTCGGAGTGCACGCGCACCGTCACGGGCCCGTCGACCTCCGCGCGCGGGCCGTCGAGGCCGGGGCCGGGCATGCCGACGGTGAGCGCGACGTGCTCCTTGCCGTCGATCTTCGAGCGGAACATGTGCGCCATGAAGGTGCCGTAACGCGTGGGCATCGGCAGGTCCATCTGCAGCGGCTCGATCAGGCGCTCGTGCTGGCGGCGCCACGCGATCAGGTCGGCGATGGTGCAGATCTTGAGGCCGTGCTTGCGCGCGAAGGTCTCGAGCTGCGGCATGCGCGCCATCGTGCCGTCGTCGTTCATGATCTCGCAGATCACGCCCGCCGGCCGCGCTCCGCACAGGCGCGCGAGGTCGACCATGCCTTCGGTCTGGCCGCCGCGCACGAGCACGCCGCCTTCGCGCGCGCGCAGCGGAAAAATGTGGCCGGGGCTGACGAGGTCGCTCGACTTCGCGCCTCTGGCGGCCGCGGTGCGGATCGTGTGGGCGCGGTCGGCGGCGCTGATGCCGGTCGTCACGCCGCTCGCGGCCTCGATCGAGACCGTGAAGCCAGTGCCCATGCGGCTGTTGTTGTCCTGCACCTGCATCTCGAGCCCGAGCTGGTCGCACAACTCGCCCGACATCGGCATGCAGATCAGCCCGCGAGCCTCGCGCGCCATGAAGTTGACCAGCTCCGGCGTGACGAACTCGGCCAAGCAGGCGATGTCGCCCTCGTTCTCGCGGCCCGGGTCGTCGACGAGGATCACCATGCGGCCACGGCGCAGCTCGTCGAGAATTTCCGGGATGGGGCTGATCGTCATGACGGCGGGATGGAAGGCGGTGGTGGCCTCTCCTTCGCTCTCAGGCGAAGACTGGGCCAGTTCCATTGTAGGGGGAGGCGGTCGCCCCCAGAGGCTTCGAGGCTGGCGACGCCACCGAGGAGCACCGCTGGCGGGTCATTCCGGGCACTCTGCAGCCTCCCAGACCAGACTGCGCAGTCGTTTCCGGCGATTGGGGCGTAGCGGAACGCCTTTTTGAGAAACCAACACGGACGCAGCCTCGAATCCGGCTTGCGAACCCTGTCTCGCGCCGCGATCGAACCCGTGCGACTGGGCTGGCGTCCAAACAGGGTCTTGGACTCCCCCTTTCGGCTGCTCGCCTCGGGAGCCAGCCGGTAGGATTCCGATCTTGCGCTGTCGCTACACATCTGCCCATGCACCTCACCCACGTCTGGCGGACCTCCCGCTCGTTCCGCGTCGCCGTGCCCGTGCTCGCGCTCGGCTCGGTCACGCTCCTCAGCGCCTCGCTCGCGACCACCCTCCCCAACGAAGTGCGCCTGCCCGGCACGCAGGAGCTGGAGGTGTCGGCCTTCGACCCCAGCTCCAACTGCGAGATGTGCCACGGGCAATACGACCCCGAGGTCAGCCCCTATGAGACGTGGTCGGGGAGCATGATGGCCCACGCCGGCCGCGACCCGATGTTCTGGGCCGCGCTGCCGATCGCCGAGCAGGACTTCGGCGGCTCGGGCGACCTGTGCATCCGCTGCCACGCGCCGCTCGGCTGGTACGACGGGCGCTCGCAGCCCACCGACGGCTCGGCCCTCGTCGGCGATGACTTCGACGGCGTGAGCTGCGAGTTCTGCCACAAGCTCACCAACCCCGACGACAGCGAGCACTTGGGCGAGCACTACCCGCCCTTCAAGGCCAACGACGGCGGCAGCCCGCCGGTGGCCTACCTCGGCAGCGGCGAGGCCGTGGTCTCCTCCGGATTCGAACGCCTCGGCCCCTACAACAATCCGGCCGCGTACCACCCGTGGGCCCAGTCGCAGTTCCACCGCAAGTCGGATCTGTGCGGCACCTGTCACGACGTGTCGAACCCGGTCACGGGCGACCTTGCTCCGGGCAACGGCGCGTACACGCCGCTGCCGACGGGCATGTTCAACGGCACGCTCGGCGGGCCGCTGCAGCAGAAGGCCGCCCTGCAGAACGCTCCGCACAAGTGGGGCGTCGTCGAGCGCACATTCAGCGAGCACATCGCGAGCGCCTTCGAGACCATGCGCGTGTCGGACTTCGACACGCTGCCGATCGACCTGCGCAAGGGCTCGATCGCGCGCGCGTATCGGCTCGCGAAGCAGTCGACGCCGACGGGCGACTACGAGGATGGCGCGGCGCGCAACTTCACCTGCCAGACCTGCCACATGTCGCCGGTCGAGGGCTACGGCTGCAGCCTGTTCAGCACGCCGCAGCGCACGGACATTCCCAAGCACGACCTCACGGGCGGCAACTACTGGGCGCCGGACGCGATCCTCTACCTCGATGCGCTGGGGCGGCTCTATGGCGGCAACGGCCTGACGACGTACCAGATCTCGAGCATGCAGGCGGGCAAGCAGCGCGCCGTCTCGAACCTCAAGAACTCCGCGGCGATGACCGTCAACGGCAACACGCTGCGCGTCACGAACCTCACGGGCCACAAGCTGATCTCGGGCTACGCCGAGGGCCGCCGCATGTGGCTCAATGTGAAGTGGTACGGCGCGAACGGCGCGCTCGTGCGCGAGGACGGCGAGTACGGCCCGCTGCCGGTGACCGTCAACGGCACGCCCTACACCGTCGAGACGATCCTCGACATCAACGACCCGGACACCAAGGTGTACGAGGCGAACATGGGCGTGTCGCAGGCGTGGGCGGCCAAGCTGCTCACGATGGGCTACAGCGCCAGCTTGCCGCTCAAGTACGACCGCGTGAGCGGTGCGCCGGCGAGCACGCTCGGCGCGGCCGCGGCGGGCGCTCCGGGCAGCGCGGTGCCGTCGTTCCACTTCGTGCTGAACGACGCGACGCTCGTCGACAACCGCATCCCGCCCTACAAGATGAGTTATGACGAGGCCGTCGCGCGCAACGCGCAGCCGATCCCCTCGACGCAGTTCGGCAGCCCGGGCGCCGGCGGTTTCTACAACCACTGGGACGACATCACGCTCAACCCGCCGAGCGGCGCGGTGCGCGCGGACATCGCCCTGATGTACCAGCCGACGAGCTGGGAGTACGTGCAGTTCCTCGTGCTTGCGAACAACGGCTCGATCACGGCGCACGCGGGCCGCGGCAACGACCTGTTCGAAGCGTGGCGCAACACGGGCATGGCAGCACCGGTCGTGATGACCGAGGCCAAGTGGGGTACAGACGCGCCGGTCACCTACTGCACGGCCAAGACCAACAGTCAGGGCTGCCTGCCGCAGATCGGCTACACGGGCGTTCCCAGCGCGAGCTCCGGTTCGGGCTTCCACATCACCGCGTCCAATGTGCTCAATCGCCGTCAGGGCATGCTGCGCGCGACTCTCGCCGGACCGTCGGCCGCACCGTTCCGCGGTGGCACCAACTGTGTCCTCGCTCCGGCGGCGCGGCTCGCCAAGCAGGAGTCGGGTGGCACAGCGCTACCCGCGCTCGACTGCAGCGGCGGATTCGTGGTGGACTTCAACGAGTACATCGCCAGCGGCGCGAATCCAGCGCTCGTGGCGGGTGCGACGGTGTGGGTGCAGTGGTGGTCGCGCGATCCGGGCTTCCCGGCGCCGAACAACTTCGGCTTCACGAACGGCCTGCGCTTCACCATCGGCCAGTAGCCGCGAGCTCCAGCGCCATGCGCGAGCGCGCCGAGCTTCTCGGCGCGCTCGATTTTCTCCCCGCGGGCGCGCTCGGCCTTGCTCGGAGCGGGGCGAACCTCCGCCCGGGGGCGGCGCGGGCTACGCTGCGCGCATGAAGCTCGCGATGGCCTTGTGTCTGCTGATCGTGACGGCCTGCGCCAGCGTCGAACGCGCGCCCACGGGAGCTGGTGACTTCGCGCGCATCGCGCTCCTCGAGGATGCGCGCGCGGATGCGAACGGCGAGTTGCGCGCGCTCGCTCGCAGTGGCGACGCACGCGTGCGCGAGCGCGCGGGCACGGCGCTCGGGCGCATGCCGTGGCCGGAGGAGGGGGCGCACGTGACGCGGGCGCTGCTCGGTCTGCTCAAGGACGACGACGCGCAGGTCCGGTCGGCGGCGGCGTTTGGGCTGGGGCAGCGTGGTGACGCGAGCGCGGCGGACACATTGCTGTTCGTGGCGCTCGACGAGCACTCGGCGGACGCCGAGGTCGAGGTGCGCGCGCGCGCGCTCGAGGCGGCGACGAAGCTCGACCGGCTGGAGCTGAGGCAGCGCATGCTCGCGGGTCTGCGGGATGCCGATCCGCGCGTGCGGGCCGAGGCGGCGCAGGGTGCCTCGCGCTGGCCGACCGGCGAACCGGACGCGGCGAGAGTGGATGCCCGACTCGTGGAGCACCTCGCGCTCGAGACCGATCGCGACGTGATCACGCTCGCGCTGTTCGCGCTCGAGCGCCGCAAGTCGACTGCGGCAGTGGAGGTGTTCCGCAAGTACGCGAGGTCGATGGATGCGGAGCAACGCATCTTCGCCGTGCGCGGGTTGCGGGCGATCGCGGCGCAGTCGGACGTGCGACGGGACCTCGTCGACGCGGCGGCGGATTTCGACGCACGCGTCGCGGGTGAGGCGCTGCCCGCGCTCGGCATGTTCGGCGACAGCGAGAGCGTCGCGCAGCTCGCCGCGGCGACGAGGCACGCGAGCGCGAGCGTGCGCCGCAGCGCCTGGGAGGCGCTCGGCGTCGCGCTGCAGAAGGACGCGAGCCTGTACGCGAAGCTGCAGGCGCTGGGCGTCGAGGCACGCGCGCTGGGGAGCGCCAGCCCGCAGGAAGCGTCGCCGTGGGTGCGCGGGGCGATGCACGAGGCCGGGCTGCGGTCGCTGGTGCACGACGAGGTCAAGGGTGGAGCCGCGGACCAGACGCTGACGCTCCTGGGCACGCTCTACAGGCGACTCCCGCGCGAGGAGCGGATCGGCGTCTTGCGCGGAGTGGCGGCATTCGACGCCGAGCGGGCGCTGCCCTGGCTGCTCGAGTGCTTCAAGGACCCCGACTTCGCCGTCGGTGGCGTCGCGATCGAGCTCGCGGGCACGTTCGACGATCCGCGCGTGCGGCCGGCACTGCACACGGCGCTCACGTTCGCCGACAACGGCTTGCGGCTCGCGGCGGTCACGGCGCTGCTCGAGAATCCCGACACAAGCGACTTCGAGCCGCTGCAGCGCTGCTTCGCGAGCTCGAAGGGCGATGGCGCGAACGAGATTCGCTTCAACGCACTGCGGGCGGTGGCGAAGGGCGGTGGCGAGAGCGCGTGGCCGCTGCTCGTGCCCGCGCTGACCGACGGAAGCCCGTTCGTCCGCCGTGTCGCGCGCGAGGAGCTCGCGAAGCTCGGGCACGACATCCCGGAGGGCGTCGTGGCGCCGCACGCGCCGATCGCGCCGCTCGAGCTCCCCCACTGCGCCGCAAGTCCGCTCGTCGACGTCGTGACCTCGCGCGGAACGCTGCGGATCGAGCTGTTTCCCGCAGAAGCGCCGCTGCATGTGCACAACTTCCTCACGCTCGCGGCGCGCGAGCGCTACGACGGCACGCCGTGGCATCGAGTCGTGCCCGACTTCGTCGCCCAGGGCGGCGACTACCGTGGCGACGGCAACGGCGGTGGCACATGGCGCGGAAGCGACGACTCGCTGCGCCACGAGATCGGCCCGCGCAAGTATGTACGCGGCTCGCTGGGCATGCCGCGCAACGAGGATCCCGACTCCGGCGGCAGCCAGATCTTCGTCACCCACCGGGCGACTCCGCACCTCGACGGTCGCTACACGATCTTCGGCGAGCTGCGCGAGGGCTTCGACGTGCTCGACGCGATCGAGGTCGGCGATCGCATCCTCGATGTCGTACGCGTGAGGTGAAAACTGCACGGGGCGAGCCCGCACGCATTTGGTTCGAGACGCGCTTGGGCCGAGATCGGCGGCTGCTCCGCCGGTATTCTGTGCGCTCTCAAGGGAGTTCCCCCCATGAAACGCCCGCACCGAGTTGTGTTCCTCTCGCTCCTCCTGCTCGTCGCGTGTCGCGCCTCGGACCCGCAAGCCACGGAGACGAGCCCCGCGAGTCCTACGCCGGCAGAGCCGATCGAGGTGCAGGCCCCGGGTCAGGTGCAGTCGACTGTGAGCGCCGCGCCGCGCGTGAGCGCCACGCCGGAACTCGCGCGTCGCATGCGCGCACTCGCGGACAGGGAGCGCACGCTCGACGCCCTCCAGCTCGGCGCGCGCGAGCTCGTGGAGCGTTGCGCGGACGCGGACTGGAGTGATCCGACGATCGTGGCGGACTCGGTCGTGGCGGCGCTCGTGCTCGAAAGCTTGATCGAGGGCTCGGGCGCCTGGCGCGAGACCACGGCTGTGCTGCAACGCGCCTTGCCCATCCCCGCGCATGTACCGCACGAAGTGCGCGCGCAGCTCGAGCTCGTGCTCGCGCGTTCCTCCGTGCGGACGGACCGCATCGTGTCGGCGCGCGAGTGGCTCGACCAGCACGGCACGATCCGTGACTGGCGGGTCATCGGTCCGTTCGCGAACGAGCGCGGCGGCGGCTTCGATGTGGCCTACGCGCCGGAAGAAGTGATCGATCTCGCCGCCAGCGCGCGCGGCAAGGAGCGAGATGTCGCTTGGCGCGCCCAGCCCTGCCCGCAGTCCCCGCTCGGCGTCGTCGTGCTCGACGAGATGCTACGGCCCAACGAACAGGCCATCGCCTACCTCGCGACGGCCATCCGCGTCGAGCGCGCGCGCGATGTCTGCCTCTGGCTTGGCACCAGCGGCGAGCTGAAGGTCTGGCACGGCAAGCGGCTCGCGCTCGCGCGCAAGGTGCAGCGCAGCTACCACCGCGACCAAGACCGCGTCGTACTCGCGCTGCAACCGGGCTGGAATCCCATCCTCGTCAAGCTCGGACACGAGGAGCGCGGCGGTTGGGTCGCGAGCGCGCGCCTCACCGCGCTCGACGGAGCGCCGCTGCGCGACGTCGCGGTGGACTCCAGCAAGGCGGGAGAGCTGCTCGCCACCACGAGCGAGCCGAGCGGCGTGCCGACGACGAGCGCGCGCGAACTGCTCGAACTGCGCGGCGAGGACGCCGACGCACTGCGGGCGCTCGCGGAGTGGCACATGGCCGTGCATCCCGACGATTTCGCGGAGCGTTCCGCGAAGAAGCTCGCCGAGCGCGCACTGGCGCTCGCGGTGGACGATGTCGACACGCTGTACCTCGTCGCGCGCGCCAACCGGTCCGCGCCGGGCGAAAGCGCGGCCGAGATTCGCCACAACGAACGCGTGATGCCGCTCAAGCGCGTGGTCGAGCTCGAGCAGGGACACGCTGGGGCGTGGCTCGATCTCGCGGACTTCTGGAGCGAGCTCAACCCGCTGCCGTACTCCGCGGAACAGGCCGCGCGCAAGGCCCTCGCCGCCGCACCCCAGAGTCCGCGCGCGCTGATGGCACTCTCGCGCGCGCACGGCGAGCTCGGACGAGACGCCATGGCGCGCGCGTACGCCGAGCAGGCGCGAGCGAGCGGCGCGGGCAAGATGAACTCGCAACTGATCGTGGCCGAGGCGGACGCGCTGCTCGCCAAGGGGGATCGCCGCGCAGCGGTTGCGCTTCTGGAGAGCACCTTCACGAACGGACGCTGCGATCGCGGCGTCGTCTCGATGCTCTGTCGGCTGCACCTCGAAGGCGAGGACCTGCCCCGACTGCTCGCCGTCCACGAGGGCTGGCTCTCACGCGCGCCGTTCGATGTCGGGCGCATGCTGGAGACGGCGGAAGTCCTCGAGCGAGCCGGCGACCTCGCGCGCGCGCGCGAACAGGTCGAGCGCGCGCGCCATGTGTGCCCGGAGGATTCGCGTGTGTTCCGCCTGCTGGCGCGACTCGCCGAGCGCGAGGGCGATCTCGATGCCGCCTGCGCGGCGCTCGACGAGGTCGTGCGACTCGATCCCGGCTACGACATCGCGCGCCGCCAGCGCGCCGTGCTCGCGGCCAGCGCGGAACAGCCCGAGCGCTTCGAGGACCCGTGGCGTTGGGACTCCGTCGAGCGCGCCGGCACGCTCGCTCGCAGCGGCGAGGCGAACGATCCTGTGCAGGTCGTCGATCGCACGACGGTCTGGAAGGTCGAGCCCGATGGGACGGAACGGCAGTACGAGCACATGCTGCTGCAAGTCGAGAACGCGGCGGGCGTGAAGGCGCTCGACGCGTACTGGATCTCCTACCCGTCCGACGCCAGCTTGCAGGTCTACAATGTGCGCATCGTGCACGCCGACGGCACATTCGAGCGTGCACCGGCGCCGCGCGGTGGCGACCAGCCGTGGAACGGAATGCTCGTGCGCGGCTTCGACCTGCCGCCGCTCGTGCCGGGCGACATGGTCGATGTGGAGTACCGCATCGACCCGACGAAGCCCGACGTGTTCGGTCAGTATTTCGGGGAGCGGCATGCCTTTCAGGTCGACTTTCCCGACGCGCTCGCGCCGGTCGCGCGCGCCGAGCTGGTCGTGATCGCGCCCGAAGCGCTGCAGTTGCATGTCAAGGAGCACAACGGCGCCGGGCTCGAGATCACGCGCGAGACGAAGGACGGCGAAGTGATCCGCACATGGGTGGCGCGCGATCTGGCGCGGCCCGCCATGGAGGGCCTGATGCCCGCGCGCAGCGAGCTAGTGCCGCTCGTCGACATTTCGACCTTCGCGAGCTGGCAGGCCTTCGCGAGCTGGTGGTGGACCTTCATCGAGAAGGAGTTCGTCACTACGCAGGCGATGAAAGACAAGGTGAGCGAGCTCGTCGCCGGGCTCTCGAGCGAAGCCGACAAGGTGCGTGCGATCGCGCGCTTCGTCGGGCAGGAGATCCGCTACAACGCGTGGTCGTTTGGCACGCACGGCTACGAGCCGTTCAGCGCGGCGACGATCTTCGAGCGGCGCTTTGGCGACTGCAAGGACAAGTCGATCCTGCTGCGCCAACTGCTCGCGGAGATCGGCGTCGAGGCGCACCCGGTGCTGATCAACGCGGAGTACCGCAAGCCCGACGAGAAGCTCGACATCGCGATGGTCGGCCATTTCAACCACTGCATCGCGTACCTGCCCGCGACGGCGGATCGGCCGGGCTACTACCTCGACGCCACGGCGGATCGCAATCCGGTCGAATACCTGCGCGCGGACGATCAGGGAGCGAAGGTGCTGCACGTGCGCGACGGCAACGGCGAGATCGTGCAGATCCCCTACGCGGAGCCCGAAGACAACGCGTTCGTGCGGAACTACGAGATCACGCTCGCGCGCGATGGCAGCGGCGAAGTGCGACTGGAGGACCACAGCATCGGCATGTTCGGCGTGCAGAATCGCTACCGCTTCGGCGGCGAGCAGGGCGACTTGCGCGAGCGACTCGCGCGGGCGCTCGCCGACGCGTTCGGCAAGGTCGGCGTGCTCGATGCGAGCACCTCGAAGCTCGAGGACATCGGCGCGCCCGCGGGCTTCGAGACGCGCTTCGAGGCCACCGGCCTGTGGACGCGCGATTCGACCGGTGCACAGCTGCGCACGGGCTTCGATGAAGTGCCGATCCTCGGCGTGGCCGCCGAAGCGGCCGACGAACGCCAGCACGACCTCGTGCTCGACCGTCCATTCGAGCTGCGCAGCAAGCTGCTCTACCGTCTGCCGGAGGGCGCGCGGCCCAAGGAGCTCCCCGTGGATGCCGATGTGCACGCCGCGGGGTTGCTCGACTACTCGCTGCGAGTGCGCACGACGCCCGAGGGCATCGAGGTCGAGCGCGTGTTCACCCTGCGCGGGCGCCGCATCCCGCGCGCGCGCTACTCCGATTTCCGCGCTGCACTCGAGGAAGTGCGCAGCGCCGAGGCTCGCACGGTCGTACTCAAGGACCTCACACCGGCCGAAGCCAACCCGAAGGAGGGCAAGTGATGTTCTGTGTTCTCACGCTGCTTGCCCTGCAATCCAATGACGCCGCCGAGCGCGCCCGCAGCGCGGAGGACTGGGCGCGGAGCCTCGTGGCGAGCCCGCACTACGCGACCGCTGACGGCGACCTGCGCATCGCCGAGTGGTGCGAGCTCATCGGGCGCGAGCCCGGCCACCCGCTCGCGGAACTCGCGCTCGCGATGATCGCTCGCACGACTACCGACAGGCCGCGCGACGCCGCGGCGGCGATTGCGGCGCTGGACGCGCGTTCGATCCATCCGCTCGCCGAGGAAGATCTCATCGCGCTCCAGCGCGAGCGCGCGCTGTCGATGCGTCCCTTCGCCGAGTTCGCCACCTCGGAGATCCCCGAGCTCCACCCCGACATGGCTGGAATGGCGTTAGCGTCGGGCCCACTCGCGGGCAATCCGCTCGACATCCCGCTCGGCGAACTGTGCCTCGACCTGGAGCGGGCGCTCGCGTTGCCGCGCCTCTTCGGCTCCGGTCCCCCCCGCTGGATTCGCGTGACGCGCAGCGGGACCGCGGACTCGCTCGATGTGGAGACCGCCTGTTCAGCGGACGAGGGCTGGGCTGTCGTCGCGATGGACTTCGAGTGCGATGGTCGTGCGGGCTGGTTCGAGCTCGACTTCTCGGACGCCACTGGTCCTTCGTGGATCTCACTCACCGCGGCCGAAGGCACCGGGCTCGAGGGAGCGAGCGGCTTCGAGGGCCTGCGCGTCGCATTCGACGACGGCAGCGTGCGCGAGATCGACTTTCTCTCGGCGGAACGCAGTCTCGCGTGGCGCGAGGCGCGCGTGTGGCGCAAGGGCCACAATCGCGTACTGCTTTCGCTGCCCCTCGGCGTGGCCTACGACTTCGCCGCGCGCCTGCGCGACCTATCGGGTCGCGCGCTGCCGTGGCAGGCGAGCGCGGATCCTCGATCGCCGCTTGGCGAAGGCCGCGCCGCTCCGGCGTCCGCCCAGCTGCTCGTCGGAGCAATCGAGCATCTAGAGCAGGTCGATCCGCGCGGAGCACACTCCGAGGCGCTGCTCGGGCTCGCCAAGTTCCGCGATGGGCGCATGGTCGAAGGCCTGTCGCACATCGACTCGGCGCTCGCGATGGCGCCCGAGTCGGTCGAGATCATGGCGCTCGCCGCCGATCTCTACGGTGCACGCTCGCCGCTTCCGGAAACATGGCGTCGCGCGCGTGCGCGCGAGCTCGTCGAGGCTGGGCTCGCGCTCGCGCCCGGGCATGTCGGATTGCAGGTCGCGATGGCGCGCATCCTCGGCCCCGAGGACCGGCAGGAAGAAGCGGTGCGCGCTCTGGAGGGGCTCGACGGCGAGCGCGCTGGGCCCGCGCCGTGGCTCGCTCTTGTGGACCTCTATGGGGAACTCGATCTCGAAGTGCGCGCGGAGGCGGTCCTGAAGGGCGCCGTGGAGCTGCGCAGCGAGAGCGCGCGCGTGCTCTCGGCCGCGGCGGAACACTGGGCGCGGCGCGGCTTCCTCGCGCGCGCCCGCGATGTACGGCTCGCGCAGCTTGTCGGTCGGCTCGACCTCGGCGCGCTCGGCGAGCTCGGCGAGCTCGAGATGCGCCTTGGCCAGCGCAACGAGAGCATCGAGACCCAACGCTCGCTCGCGCGCGTCACCGGCGACGCCGGTGCGGCCGCGGGCTTTGCGCGGACGCTCGCAACGATCGGCATGACTGGCGAGTCAGACGCCACATGGCTGAGGCTCGCCGAGCGCTTTCCGCAGGAGAGCCACTTCCCGCTGCGCCGCGCCGATCTGGCGCATCAGCTCGGCGATCGCGACGGCGAGGTCGCGCAGCTGCGTATTGCCCTCGAATGCTCCCCGTCGGATCGCGAGGCGCGCGCGCGGCTCGCCGGGCTCGGGGAAGAGAACCAGGCTGCAGCGACATTCAGCCGTTTCGCCATCGACCCGGCTCAGGAGCTCGCGACCTTCGATCCGTCTCGCTGGAGCGACCACATCGTGCGCGCGCTCGACATCGCCGTCGTGCATGTCTTCGAGGACGGCGCCTTCGAGCAGTGGACCCTGTCGCACGAGGTCGCGCGCGACCTCGAGGGCTGCGAAGCGCTCGGCAAGCAGCGGCCGAGCGGCGACATGCTCTCGATCGAGACGCTCAAGCGCTTGGATGGCAAGGCTTACGAGCCCGTGCTCGTCGACGGCGAGTATGTCATGCCCGCGCTCGAGCCCGGCGACGCCGTGCGCATCGTCGCGCGCGGCTTCGCCTCCGGCGGCGCTGGCTCGCGCACGCGCACGACGCAGTGGTACTTCGCCTCGACGCAGGCGCCCTACTTCCTCTCGCGCTATGTGATCTCCATCCCCAAGTCGCTCCAGCTCGAGCTCGTGCAGCGGAACTTCACGGGCGAGCACGAGGTTCTCGACGAGGGCGAGCGCGTCGTACACATCTTCACGCTGCGCGATGTCGACCGCGTGGTCACAGAGCCCGGAGCCCCGCCGCAGTCTTGGTTCCTGCCGTGGGTCACCTTCGTCGGGCCGCAGGACATGGCGAGGATCGAGCGCGAGCTCGAGAGCGAGCTCGTCGTCCCTACGCGACTCGCTCCGCAGCTCATCGAAGCGGCGAGCCTCGCCTGCGAGGGCACCGAGACCGAGGAACAGCGCGCGCGTGCGCTGCACCGGCTCGTCACCGAGTCGCTCGACAAGCGCGAGCCGCTCTCGCGCGCGTCGGCGCTCTCGGCGCTGCTCACGCGCTCGGGCAACCCCATGCTGCTGTACGCGACCCTGTTGCGCGCGGTCGGCATCGAGCACGAGCTCGTCTGGTCACGCTCCGTCGAGCCCGCCGCGGATCCCGCGCCGGAACGCGAGCTGGCGGACGCCTCGCGCTGGACCAACCAGCTGCTCGTGCTCGTGAAGCCGCACGACGCGAAGCAAGTGTGGTGCGATCTCTCGCGCAAGACGCTGCCCTACGGCTGCATGATCGCGGCATCGCCCAGGGCCGAGGCCTTCTCCGCGACGCGCGGCGAGTGGCTCGCCATGCCCGAAGCCGCTTGGAGCGAGCGCCCCGGCGAGCGCACGACGCTCACGGTGCGCGTCGGACTCGAACGCTCGGCGGAGTTCGACATCGCGCTCGAGTTCACGGGCAACATGGGCTTCGCCGTGAAAGAGCAACTGCGCGAGGTTGCGAAGGCGCAGATGAAGCGCACCGTGACGGGCATCATCTCGCGCATCGTCCCGGGCATCTCGCTCGGCGACTACTCGCTCGAGGGACTCGACGACGAGGCCACGCCGGTCGTGTTCCGCGCCAAGGGCACGCACAAGACGCTGTTCGACGCGCGCAGCGGTGAATTCAGCTGCAAGCTGCCGTTCCCCGCGCTCGACCTCGGCCGCATCGCGGCCGGCGAAGGCGAGCGCAAGCTGCCATTCCTGCTGCAGCGCGCTAGCGTGGGCAGCGTGCGCGCGCGCTTCGAGCTGCCCGAAGGCCGCTCGCTCGCGAGCGAGCATCCCGAAGTCCTGCTCGAATTCGGTGGCGGCCGCTACAGGCTTGCCATCGAGGATGCGTCCGCGCGCGGCTTCACCGTGGTGCGCGAGTTCCACTTGCCGGCGCAGGTGATCGCGGCGTCGGACTTTGCCGCCTTCGTCGAGTTCGCACAGCGCGTCGACGAGGCCGATCGCGTCCGAGTGCGACTGCGCTGAGCGCTGCTTCGCCGGCCCCATCGCCGCCCGCTTCCGGCCGCAGCGGTCGCGGGCGACGCGCGTTGGTTCGCCAGCCCCGGCGCCGGGAAGATTTTTCCAAAGCCGCCGCCAGTGTGAAAATGCGACCTCCTTTGCGGGCCGCGCGACTTCGATACGGCTAGCTGCGACCGCTCCGTCCCCGCATGCGGCTAGACATGTGTGCTAGGACCCGCCATGCAGCGCCTCCTCCTCACCGCCGCGCTCGTCTCCGCCGCCGCGCTGGCCCTTGACCACTTGCAGGTCCTCGATGCGCGCATAGCGGAACTCGAACAGGTTCCGCGCGTCGAAGTCGAACACACCCGCGAGTTCGCGCGCCGGCTCGACAACTTGCGTCGTTTGCTGGAAGAAGCGCGCGTCACATTCGAGAGCGACGATCGCGCGGACGCACTCGCGGCCAAGCTCGTGATCGTGAGCAAGGCGCTGGAACGGGAACGCTGCGCGATCGCGGCACAGGATGAGCGCCTCGCCGACTGGGAAGAGCACTGGGGCGATCGGCAGAGAAAGTCGCTGGAAGGCAAGCTCGACGCGCTCTCGGCGGATCTCGGCCGTCGCCAGCGCGACCTCGACGAGCTGCGCGCGCTCGCCAGCCGCACATCCGAGCAGGGAGAGGAGCGCTTGCTCGCGCTCTCGCAGCAGGTTCAGCCGCTGCTCGCGGAACCGGACACGCAAGGTCTGTGGCACGAGGTCGTCGGTCCCGTCGCGCAACTCTCCGGTGATACGACCGTCGGCAGCGGCGTGCTGCTCGAATCGCAGCGCCGCACGAACGGCGAGGGCTATGTCACGCATGTGCTGACATCGTGGCATGTCGTGCGCGACATCTACGGCTCGCTCGAGCGCATCGAGTCCCCGGTCCCCGTGCGGCTCTACGAGCCCGACGGCAGCACGACCGACGAAACGGCCCATATGGTGGCGTACGACATCGGACTCGACATCGCGCTGCTCGAGATGGACTTCGATCGGCAGGCGCCTCACGGCGCGCGCCTCGCGAGCCACGACGAGCTCAGGCGTGTCGACACCTTCGACGCCGTCTACGCCGTCGGTTGCCCGCTCGGCAACGACCCGATCCCGACCTCCGGCGAGGTGGCCTCCACCACGCATGTCGTCGACGGCGTGCGCTACTGGATGATCAGCGCACCGACATACATCGGCAACTCAGGCGGCGGCATCTTTGACGCGCGCACGCGCAAGCTCGTCGGCATCTTCTCGAAGATCTACACGCACGGCTCCGCGCGCTCGACGATCGTGCCGCACATGGGCCTCGCCACGCCGCTGCCCGTCATCTACGAGTGGCTCGACCGCACGGGCCACGCGAGCCTGTTCAACTCCCACGACGCTCCTCGCACCGCCGCAGCCTCGCGCTAGGCCGCGCGCTCAACTCGCGCTTACTTTGATTCGGCTCGCGCGCGAGGATCAGCGGTCCATCGAGCCGCAAGCACGAGCGCCGGGATGTCTTGCAACCCACGCAAGACGCGCGGCCTAGGCACTGGCGTTGCTGCCGGCGCTGCTCGCGTTCGTTCAGGCCGTTCACAAGGCGCGCAAGGGCCAGTGTGCGCTGCTCAAGTGGCGACCACAGGTCGAGCGGCTCGTAGGAGGCGAGATGATCTACGCGCGTGAGGAGGCCGGAATCACCGGGGGCTTCCCGACTCTGCCGACAACGGCACCGGCGCTGTGGCCTTTCCTGCTGCTCGACGATGTGCCCACAGGCATCCTCTGGGCGAGCCTCAAGATCGCGCTCGCATGGTGGATGCTCGCGACCTGCTGCCGCATGGCGGCCGACCATGGCCAGAGCTTTCCTCCATGGGCGCTCTCGGCGCTGCTGCTCTTGTGCGGGCGCGTGCTGCTCTCGGACATCGCACACGGGAATGTGAACATGCTGGTCGCCGCGCTCGTGGTCGCCGCCGGGCGGGCGTGGCAGCTCGAGCGCGCGTGGCGCTGGAGCGCGACGGCGCTCGCTTGCAGTGCCGTGCTGCACGGGCTGAGCGGGTCGGCCATCCTCGGCGAGCGCGGCAGCGACTACGCCGAGGCGTGGGGCGTCTGGTTCCTCGGCGGACTCGCGCTGTTCGTCGCCTGCGGGCTCGTGGTCAGGCGCTCGCAGCTGCGCAGCACCTGAAGCACGCGGATCAGATCGGCTTGGCGACCCAGGCGATGCGCTCGCGGTCGCTGACCACGACGCCGCCGGGCTTTTCGATCGTGATCGCGAACAGCGTGGGCTTCTCCACGCGCAGCTTCGCGTCGATCGGGACGAGCAGCTCGCCGTTGGCGCTGACATTGAACACGCCGCCGTCGACGGGGTGCTTCTGCGCCTCATCGAAGATCCACAGCTGGTACTGCTCGACCTTCGGGTCGTTCACCGGCAGGCCGACGAGGCGCATCCAGCCGGACTGTGCGAGCGGCTGCCACACCACATCGCCCGATGCGCCCTTGGCGAAGTCGGTGCCCTGCGCGGCGACGAACAGCGTGCCCGCTTCGCCGAGCAGCTTCGAGCGCAGTTCGGCGGGCGCGGGGGTCACGGCGACTTGCGGCGCCGGCGTCTCCACGGGGCGGGGCCACCAGCCGACGATCGCGGCCACGCTGGCGGCGGCGGCGAGCGCTGCGAGAGGCCAGCGCGAAGCCGGTCGGACCGACTCGAGCCTGCGCGACCCGAGCGTGGGCGACTCAATTGGGGGCGCTGGAGCGAGCGTCGGAGCGACACCGACGGGCGTCGACCGGTGCGGGCGGGCCGACTCGGTGTGAGCCACGAAGTAGGCGCGTGCCCCGCCCTCGAGACGGGCGCACAACTCGGACGGCAGCGGCTGGATCTGGCGCGAGGCGAACAGCATCGCGATGGCGGCGGCGGCCTGCTCGAGCTCCTCAGCCTCATTCCACGAACCGGTCTGATCGCCGCCTTGCAGCCGCGCGAGCTCCCGCTCCTGCTCTGGGTCGAGTCCAAACACGGCACGATCCCCGTAGAGCTCTACGAGCCGATCGCGGCCGTGGATTCGGTCGCTCACGACGCACCTCCACTGGCCGGGCTCTGGCTGGTCTGGAGCAGCTCTCGCAGGCGGTGGAGGCCGCGGCGGGCGTGGGTCTTGACCGTGCCGAGCGGCAGGCCGGTCACTGCGGAGATGCGCTGGTGGGAAAGCCCGTCCCAGACCGCGAGGCGCAGGATCTTCTGCTGCTCCGGGCGCAGCTCGCGGAAGGCGCGCTCGGCGACCGCGGCGCTGTCGCGAAGCTCGACGGCCGCCTCGGCGCCCTCGCCCGCGGAATCGAGGGACTCGGGCAGCTCCTCCTGCCCGGAATGGCGCGCGAGACGGCGCTGCAAGTCGATCAGTCGCCGCCGAGTGACCATGGCCACGAACACCGCTTCCTCGGCGATGCCGGGGTCGTAGCGCTCGGCCTTGCGCCACAGCTCGATGAAGACCTCCTGCACGGCGTCGTCGACCTCGGCACCCGCCGGGCACATGCGCCGGGCGAGGGTGTAGACGAGTCCGCCATATTGATCGATGCACTCCTGCACCGCCGCGGCATCGCCGGCAGCCACCTTCTGAAGCGTGGTTCTCAAGGCGCGTGCAGGTTAGTCGATTTCAGGAGACATCGATAGCTTCCTCTGTGTCGGCGAGCGCATCAATGCCGGAAGTGGCGCAGGCTCGTGAAGACCATGCTCGCGCCGCGCGCGTCGCAAGCCGCGACGACCTCGCCATCGCGCACGGAGCCACCGGGCTGCAGGAAGGCCACCACGCCACCTTCGATCGCCGTTTCGACGCCGTCGGGGAATGGAAAGAAGGCATCCGAGGCCAGCACGGATCCCCCAGCGCGCGGGCCAGCCTTGTGGATGGCGAGGCGCACGCTGTCGACGCGACTCATCTGCCCCGCACCGACGCCGAGCACTTCGGTGCCGCTGGCAACGACGATCGCGTTCGACTTGACATGCTTGCACACGCGCGCGGCGAACAGCATCGAGCGCAGCTGCTCCGCACTCGGGGCCACCTTCGTCACCACCTTGGCCTCGCTCTCACTCTCCGCGGCAAGGTCGCGCTGCTGCAGCAAGAAGCCCCCCACCATCTTCTTCCACTCGAGCTCGCGCGCGTCGCGCATGGAGCTGCCAAAGGGGCCGCAAGCGAGCAGGCGCACGCTCTTGCCCCACTTGGGCTTCTGCGTGAGCAGCGCGAAGGCGTCGGCGTCGAACGACGGCGCCACGATCGCTTCGACGAAGCGGTTGCCGGAGACGAGGAACTCCGCGGCCGCGAGGTCGAGCGGGCGCGTGAAGGCGAGCACCGAGCCGAAGGCCGAGACCGGATCGCCGGACCAAGCCTTCTCGAGCGCCTCCGCGAGCGTCGCGGCAGCCGCCGCGCCACAGGGGTTGTTGTGCTTCAGGACCGCGACGAACGGCTCGTCGAACTCCTTGGCGAGCGCGAGGGCCGAGTCGAGGTCGACCAAGTTGTTGTAGGAGAGCTGCTTGCCGTTCTGGATCTCCGCCGTCGCGATCGAGGGCTCGCGCACGCCGGACTGCGCGTAGAAGGCCGCGGTCTGGTGCGGGTTCTCGCCGTAGCGCAGGCTCATCACCTTGCGACCGACGAGCGCGGCGACCTCGGGGTAGGGATCCTGGACGCAACCGTCCTTGAGCTCCTGCTCGAACAGCCACGCCGCGATGGCCGCGTCGTAGCGCGATGTCGTCTGGAAGGCCTTGAGCGCGAGCTCGCGGCGCAGGTTCGACCCGAGCGCGCCAGCGTTGCGCTGCAGCTCGTCGAGCACGCGGCCGTAGTCCGCGGGATCGGTCACGATGCCGACGAAGCGATGGTTCTTGGCGGCCGAGCGCACCATCGACGGCCCGCCGATGTCGATCTGCTCGATCGCGTCCGCGCGCGACACGCCTTCCTTCGCGACCGTGGCCTCGAACGGATACAGGTTGATCACGACGAGGTCGATGTCACAGATGCCGTGCTCCGCCATCGCGGTCACATGGCTCGGCTCGTCGCGCAGCGCGAGGATCCCGCCGTGGACCTTGGGGTGCAGCGTCTTCACGCGCCCGTGCATCATCTCGGGGAAGCCGGTGTACTCCGACACCTCGCGCACCGGGATGCCCGCCGTCGCGAGCGCCTTGTAGGTGCCGCCGGTGGAGAGCAGCTCGACGCCCATCTGCGCCAGCTGGCGCGCGAAGCCCTCGAGGCCGGACTTGTCGGAGACGCTCAGGAGAGCGCGGGAAACCTTGTTGTTCATCGGAGACTTCCTGCCCACCCGGGCATGAAAGGACTGCGGAGAGCGAAGACGGGGGGCCGGAGAGGTTACGGCGCGCCCCGCGCTCGATCCACACTCAGCGCGGCTTCGCGGGCACGGTCGCGACGAACTTCGGGATCGCGCCTTCGAGCGTGCGTGGCACACCGCCCGCGGCCGCGAAGCTCGCCTCCGCGCGACGCCGCACGCTGCCGAGCGCGGTGCGCGTGCCGGACTTGCGATCGTCGTCGCCATCGGGCACGCCCGAGAGATCGAAGCCGGAGAGGCGCACGACCAGCGTGCCCTGCCATGTCCCGTCGCTCGCGCGCACGGGCAAGTACCAGTCCTTGCCGGCAAACCAGTGGAAATCGCGGCTCGGCGAGTAGATGTCGGTGACGAGCGTGCCGCGCTCGAGCGAGTGCAGCACGCGCAGGTCGCAGTCGTAGTGCGTGAATGGAAACGGCAGGTCCGAGCGCACGCGCACGCGCAGGGCCGCGAAGTCGCCCAGCGTGTCGGACGCGCCGACAAGCAGCGAGTCGGCGAGCGGCTCGAGGCGCTCGTAGCTCGTACCGGGATCGCGGATCGAGCTCGCGTAGTCGTGAACCGCGCCGAGGATCGCGTCGAGGTCGGCGTGCACGAGCGTGACGACCTGATGGAATGTGCGCGCGCCCGAGTGCGAGCGCCACGGCTCGTCGTTCGCCTTGTTGCGCGCCAGCAACGGACCGAAGTACATGCCGTCGTCGTGCTGGTCGATGTCGGGATTCCACGCGGGATTCGCGAGTTCGCGCGCGTTGAGCAGTTCGGACAGGAGCTTCCCCGCGCGCGCGTGCGCCCCGGGAGCGCCGGCCGCGAGCTCCTTGAGCAGGCCCCCGAGCTCGCGATGGCTGCCGCCGCGGCGACGGTGCTCCGCGACGATGTCGCCGAAGCTCTTCATCCACGGCTGCGTCCCCTCGAAGCGCGCCGAGAGCAGGGCGGGCATGCTCACGGCGAGCGCGAGCTTGTCGGCGTCCTTCACCGGCATCCACAGCGCGTCGGGCAGGCGCCACGCGGGATCGAACACTTCCGCACGCAGCTCCTGCGCCGTCGCGGCGCGCTCGCGCACATCGCCGCTCGCGAGCAGCGTGAGCGCCAGCAAGAGAGCGTTCACCTCGCGCCTCCGAAGTGGAACTCGCGCAGCGCGCGGCGCACATCGTCGACGCGCTCCTCGTGCGGATAGTGGCCGGCGTTCTCGACGAGCACGAGGCGCGAGCCCGCGATGTCGCGCTCGAAGCGCCGCGCCACCTTGTCGACCGTGTACGCGATGTCGTTGGCGCCCCACACGAGTAGCGTCGGCTGAGCGATCTTCGCGATCTCGCTCTCGCGCGTCCCGTTCTCGTCGCGGCAAAGCTCCGTCATCGCACGCCAGTTGTCCGAGTTGTCGCAGCACAGGAACATCTCGTCGAGCTGGTCCTCCGCGATCGGCTCGCCGAAGTGCAGCTGCAGCGCCGGCCGGATGCGCTCGCGGTCGTTGAGCACATAGCCGTATTGCGCGCCCGGCCACTCGCGCAGCTTGTGCTCCTCCGGCAGCCACTCGCCATCGCCGCGCTGGTAGCCCGAGGAGTCGAGCAACACGAGCTTGGCCACGCGATTGGGTGCATCGAGCGCCGTGCGCCACGCGAACTCGCCGCCGTAGCTCTGCCCCACCACGGTCACGCCGCGCAGGTCGAGCGCCTCGAGAAAGCTCACGACCCAGTCCGCGCAGGCTTGGAACGAGTAGCTGTCGAGCTGGGTGCGGCACTGGCCGTGCCCCACGACCTCGAGCAGGTAGATGTCGCAGTCGCCCGCGAGCGCGGCCTCCGCTCCCGGCCCGCTCACCAGCGCCGCCCAGTTGGTCATCGTCGACGGGGTGCCGTGCAGGAACACGATCGGCGCCCCGCTCGCCCCCGCCCGAGCCGGCAGGTGCACATAGCGAAACTCCGCTTCGATCTCGCGCCCGGCGATCCGCGCCCGGCCCGCGCGCACGCTCACCCCCGCGGCTCGCAGCGGCGCGTTCTTCGAGAGCGCGAACAGCCGCTCCCCGACCTCGCTCTTCTCGAGCCCCGCACAGGCCGTCACCCCGACGAGCAACCCCACCACTCCCGCCAGCCCACCGACCACCTTCCACGCGTTTCCCATGATGACTGCTTCTTCGCTCCCGCCCCGCGCCCGGATTCACTCGGTGCACGCGCCGCGGCTGCGCGCTGTATCCTCACGAACCCCGCCCTGCTCCGTAGTCGATTGGGCGTTGTCGCTCGAACGCGCACGGCAGGCGGAGCGGACAGAAGATGAACATGCAGGCACGACATCTGCGGCTGGGCCTAGGCGCGCTGGCGCTCGCGACGCTCGGGTTGGTGGCGTGGGGTGCGGCGGATGCGCTCGGGGATGCGCGCGAGCTCGCGAAGGCGGGCAAGTGGGCGGAGGTGGAGAGCACGCTGCGAGCCTACTTCGCGAGCGGGGCGGCCAATCCGGCGGCGGAGGGGCTGCTCGGGCAGGCGCTGGCGCAGCAGGGCAAGAACGACGAGGCGGCCGGATATCTCGAGCGCGCGATCGCGGGGCAAGCGACACCCGACAAGGAGCTGGCGAAGGCACTCAAGGCGGCGGATCCGCTCGTCTCCAAGCGCGACAAGTGGTTCAAGGATGCCGGCAAGGAGCTCTTGGAGAAGGCCAAGGCGCTCGAGGCGAGCGGCCAGAAGGAGCGCGCGCTCGAAGTGCTCGAGTCGGCGCAGGCCGTGGCACGCGGGGCGGACTTGGCGGGCATCGCCGAGCTGGTGGCCAAGATCCGCGCCAGCGGTCAGCAGCTGCAGCTCGACTCCGGTCGGCGCTCGCGCCCGCCCGAAGGCTGGCCGCTCTACAAGTTCGAGACGGCCCATTACCGCATCGAAGCCCACCTCAAGCCCGCCGACGCCGACCGGCTCGGGCGCATGATGGACTCGATCTATCAGTACTACCTGAAGGTCTACTTCGCCGGAAATCCGGCCTACCTCGAAGCGGGCAAGGCCACGATCTTCGTGCATCCGACGCGCGCCGAGATGATGCGGCCGTGGAACGAAGGGCGTCCCGACGGCGACCCGATGCGCGGCACGGTCGAGGGCTTCTTCCGCAACATGCCGCGCGAGGTGCACGTCTACGACACGACCACCACCGCGGGCTCGCTCGAGCCGATGATCGGGACGCTGTTCCACGAGGCGAGCCACCACTTCATGGCGATGCTCACGCGCGACGGCCGCACGCCGGCGTGGATCAACGAGGGCACCTCGAGCTTCTTCGAGGGCGCGAGCGCGATGGCCGATGGCAGCGTGCTGTGGCCGGACGCCGCGCGCGATCGCCTCGAGGGTCTGTACCGCGCGCTCAGCGCGAGCCAGCCCGGCGCCGCCGCCACGCCGCGCGACGCCAAGGAAGCGGGCCCGGCCAACTTCCAAAATGTCATTTCCTACAACAACCCGCGCGAGCCCTCGTACCCCGGCGACTACTACCAGTGGGGCTGGGGCCTGGTGTACTTCTTCCTGCAGTACGAGGACCCGGCGACGCTGCAGTATCCCTACCGCCCGCTGTACGACGCAGCGCTGAAGGAGCTGAAGGGCGAGGCGATCGCGGACTCCAAGGGAACCTTCGCGCGCCAGTTCACCGGCTCGGTGTCGCCGCTCGGCCACGCGAGCCTCGAGGACTTCGAGCTCTTCTGGCGCAAGTGGATCAAGGAGACGATCTACCCGCTGCACTTTGGACCCACGGCGCGCGACCGGCGCCTCGCCGAGGTCGAGCGCTACCGCAAGGCGGCGGCGGCCGCCGCGGCGAACAAGACGCCCGTCGTGACGGAGAAGGAGCTGCTCCTGCGCGCGCTCGGCCACCTCGACTTCGTGCGCTCGCGGCTCGACAAGGCTGACGCGAGCGATCCCAAGCTGCTCGCGCTGCAGGCGGACCTGTTCGAGAAGATCGGCGAGCCGCGCATCGCCGCGCCGATCCTCGAGGACTTGCTCGCGCTCTACGAGAAGGGCACATGGCTCGCGACGGAAGCGGAGGTCAAGGCGGTCTCCGATCGACTCAACAAGCTCGACAAGGCCAATGCGGCCTGGCGCGACGCGCGCACGGCGCTGCGCAAGCACGCGCGCAAGGCGCTCGACCTCGTCAACGAGTACCGCAACCAGCCCGTGCCGATGCCGCTGCGCGCGTACACGCTCGCCGAAGCCGCGAACAAGGCCTTCGGCGGCGGAAACGGCCTGCAGGAAGCACTCGACGAGCTGAAGGAGTCGGCGCGGGCGGCGGGCGTGCAGGGCCCCGCGGTCAAGCTCGGCGGCGCCATGGCGGCGTGGAAGCCCATCTCGAAGAGCTTCGAGACGCAGTTCGAGGTCAAGGGCGCGCGCATCGTGATCGAGGCGGGCAGGGGCTGCGGGCGGCTGTGCTCGGAAGCGCCGCTCAGCGGCGACTACGAGCTGCGCGCGAAGCTCGTGCGCCAAGGCGAGCCCAAGGACGGCTCCCAGCACGGCCTGCTCGTGGCGGGCACGCCGGAGGGCGAGTGCGTGGCGATCGTGATCGACAGCGAGGGCCAACTGGTGCTCAAGCGCTTCGCGGAGCCGACCGGAGCAGGTCGCGGCGAGAAGGACGGCGCGACGATCGCGCTCGAGAACCCTCCGGCCTTCGGCTCGCCCTTCGAGCTCGTCGTGACCGTCACTTCCGACGGCGGCGTCGATGTCAGCCTCGGCAAGGAAGGCCCCTTCCCGATGCGTCTTGGCATCGACATCCCCGAGCCCAACTACGCCGGTGTGTATGTGAAATCCGGCTCGCTCTTGGTCGAGAACCTGACCGCGCGCTCGGGCCCCTGATCCAACCGGTGACCCCGCGGGAGGCGCGCCCTGGCAGGCCCTCCCGCGGGTGTCGCCCTTGTGCTCGTTTGGCCGCGAGCGCGCAGTGCGCCGCAGCCGCGCTACTTCGCCGCGCCCTTCTGGCGCAGGTACTCCTCGATGAACTTGTCGAGGTCGCCGTCGAGGACCCGCTGGATGTTGCCGGTCTGCACGCCCGTGCGCTCGTCCTTCACGAGCTGGTAGGGATGCATGGTGTAGCTGCGAATCTGGCTGCCGAACGCGATCTCGCCCTTGTTGCCGTAGAGCGACGCGAGCTCCTTGTCGCGCTCGGCCTCGCGCATGGCGATGATCTTGGCCTTGATCATCTGCAGCGCGAGCTCGCGGTTCTTGAGCTGGCTGCGCTGGCTCTGGCAGCGCACGACGATGCCGGTCGGCATGTGGCGCATGCGCACCGCGGTCTCGACCTTGTTGACATTCTGGCCGCCGGCGCCGCCCGAGCGCATCGTCTCGACCTCGAGATCCGCTTCCTTGACCTCGACCTTGATGTCGGCGCCGAGCTCCGGCGTCACATCGACGCCCGCGAAGGCCGTCTGGCGCCGCGCGGCCGCATCGAACGGGCTGATGCGGATCAGCCGGTGCACGCCGCGCTCGGCCTTCAGGTAGCCAAACGCGTAGTCGCCGACGATGCGAATCGTCGCGCCGCGGATGCCGCCCTCGGGCTCCTCCTGCAGCTCGACCTCCTCCACCGCGTAGCCCTTCTCCTCGGCCCAGCGCGAGTACATGCGCATGAGGATCCCGGCCCAGTCGCAGGCGTCGACGCCACCGGCGCCCGGCGTGATCTGGAGGAACGCGTTGGAGGCGTCCTGCGGACCGCCGAGCATCACGCGGAAGTCGAGCTTGGCGAGCTCGGCCTCGATGTCGGCGAAGAGCTTCTCGAGCTCGCCCTCGACCTCGCTCGCACCGAGCTCCTCACCGAGCTGGCAGTTGATGTCGATCTCCTCGAAGGCCTTCTCGACGCGACGCGCCGGATCGACGACGCCGCGCGCGAGCTTCTTCTCGCCGATCAGACGCTGGCTCTTCTCGGCGTTGTCCCAGAAACCGGCCTGGAGCTCGAGCTCCTCGATCTCCCCGAGCCGCTTCAGGTGGCTCGCGTAGTCAAAGACTCACCTTGAGCTGCTCGAGGTGGCGCTGCAAGGCGGGGACGCGATCGCGGTATTCCTTCAGGGCGGCCATGGGGGCGAAAAGTGTAGGCGCAGGCGCGCACAAGCTCAACGCAGACGGTCGAGGACGCCCTCCTCGGCGATCAGGGCCTCGATCACGGCCCGTTCCTTGGGCACGGCGGCCGAGACGACCTCGCAGCCTTCGGCGGTGACGATCACGACATCCTCGATGCGAATGCCAATGCCCGTCTCGGGCTCATACAGCCCCGGCTCGATCGTGAAGCACGCGCCCTCGACGAGCGGCTTGCGCTGGTCGCCGACATCGTGCACCTCGAGCCCGACGAAGTGGCACGCGCCGTGGCGCACGAACTTCTCGAAGCCGCGCTCGCGCAGCACGGCGCTGCAGGCCTTCTCGATGTCGCCGAGCGTGCGACCCGGCTTCACCGCCGCGATGCCGGCCGCCTGCGACGCGAGCACTGCGTCGTAGAGCTCCGCCTGCCGCGGCGAGAACACACCGTTCACCGGCCATGTGCGCGTGATGTCGCACACCGCGTGGTCGAGCTCCGGCGCGTAGTCGACGAGCACGACCTCGCCGTCCTGCGCGCGGCGGTTGTTGTTGCCGTAGTGCAGGATCAGCGAGTTCGCGCCCGAGCCGACGATCGCCATGTAGCCCGGCCCCGCCGCGCCTTCCTTGAGCTGGAACCAGCTCATCAGGCCCTCGAGCTCCCACTCGCCCACGCCGACGCGCGTCGAGCGCATGGCCTCGACCATCGCGAGCGCGCCTGCGCGCCCCGCGCGCCGCGCCGCGTCGAGCTCCGCGGGCTGCTTCACGCGCCGCAGCTCGTTCAGCTTCGAGCTCATGTCCTTCGGCTCGACGCCGAACAGCTCGATCAACTTGGTCTTGAAGGCCTCCTCGCGGCCGACGCGCCCATCGAACGGGTCCTTCTTGCGCGCGCGGTCGTAGGGCCCCGCGCGATCGGCCGCGCCCGCGAGCGCGAGGTTCGGATGCAGCGAGATCCACAGCTCCTTCGTGGTTCCGAGCAGCGCGCCGATGAGCTCGCTCGCGTCGCGCGTCGAGCGCACTTCCGCGAAACCGGTGAGTTCCTTCACCCACTCGTCTCCGGCGTCCCAGCACTCGCCCTCCCACATCTCCTCCATGCGGTTGGGGTCCGGCAAGAGGAGCAGCTCACGCCCGCTCTTGCAGTCCATCAGGAGCCACGCACCCGGGCTCTCGACGCCCGTCAGGTACCAGAACACCTTGTCCTGCCGAAACACGGTGTAGTCGCGCGTCGCGGGCAGGCCGCGCACGACGACCACGCCGCTCTTCAGCGACTCGCGCAACGCCGCGCGACGGCCGGCGTGAAACTCCTTGCCGAGTCCGCAGCGCGGCTTGCCGTCGCCCGGCCGCTCGACGGAGAGCGTCGGCGCAGAGGGCGCTTGTGCGAGAGCGTGCGAAGCGAGAGCCGCCACGAGGGCGAGCGAGAGCGAGGCGATCTTCATGGGCCCGAGAATACTCTCGCGCCGCGCGCAGCGAATGTCAGGAGCCTGTCTGTCCGCGTCGCAGCAGCAGCGACAGCCGCGCGAGCGCCTCGAACAGCCGCTTGCGCGACTGCGGCTCGGTGCAGCCCATGCGACCGGCGAACTCCGCGTGCGACAGGCCCTGCAAGCGCACGAGCCGGATCACCTCGCGATCGAACTCGGAGAGCTGCTCGAGCGCGCCCTCGAGCCGCTGCAGGTCCTCGCGCAACATCACCTCCGCGCTCGGGCTGCCGAGCGCCACCGCCAGCCGACCGAGCTCGTCCTGCGACCACGAGAGCGAACCCGGCTGCCCCTCGACCTTGAGGCCTTCGCGCTTGCGAGCGCGCCAGAAGCGGCGTCGGTCCATCAGCTTGTGCAACGCGACCTGCAGCAGCCAGCGCTGGAACGCAGCGTCGCCGCGGAACTGGAACTTGCCGCGGCTCTGCAGCACTTCGCGACACACCGACTGCACGAGATCCGAAGTCGACTCGCGATCGGCGAGCCCGGCGTCGAGGTTGCGGCGCATGTAGGCCCGCAGCGACGGCAGGTGCCGCTCCAGCAGATCCTCGATCGGAGGTTCCTCGTCGGATCGATCGTCCATGAATTCCTCCCGATCCTACCCCCGGCTCGCGAAGTCGGGGCGCAGGCCGCGCGAGCGCGTTCCATGCCATAGTGGAGGCCCTCGCCATGGTGTCCAGCGACCCCGCCCTGCGCCCCGACCCGGCCGATCCCGTCGGCCACCTGCTGGTCGAGTGCATGGAAGAACTTGCACGCGGCAACCACGGCGCGATCGAGGCCCTGTGCCGCGCGCACCCCGAGCACATGGCCGAGATTCGCGAGCGCATGGGGATCCTGCTGCAGATGGGGCTCGTCGATGGCCTGCGCGCGGACGCCGACGAATTCCCCGAGCGCCTCGGCGACTTCCAGCTCGTGCGGCGGCTCGGCGGCGGCGGCATGGGCGTGGTGTACGAGGCGCTGCAGGAGAAGCTCGGACGCACCGTCGCACTCAAGCTGATCCGCCCGGAGCACCTCTACTTTCCGCGCGCGCGCGAGCGCTTCCGCCGCGAGACCGAGGCCGTCGCCAAGCTGCAGCACCCCGCGATCGTCTCGATCTACACCGTCGGCGAGGAGCGCGGCATCCCGTTCTACGCGATGGAGCTCGTGCGCGGCGCGAGCCTCGCGGATGTGCTCACGATGCTCGAGACGCGCGCGCCCGAGAGCCTGCGCGGCGAAAATCTGCGCGAGGCCGTGCTCGGCGGCTCCGGTTTCGAGCAGGTCGAGGACAACGAAGCGACGCGCCGGCTGTTCGACGCGAGCTGGTCCGACGCCTGCGCGCGCACGGTCTTCCGCATCGCGGACGCACTCTCTCACGCGCACATGCGCGGCGTGCTGCACCGCGACATCAAGCCCTCGAACATCGCGATCACTCCGGCCGGCCGCGTCGTCCTGCTCGATTTCGGCCTCGCCAGCGCGGGCGCCGACATGCGCATGACCACATACGGCACCGCGGTGGGCTCCGTGCTCTACATGGCGCCCGAGCAGATCGACGGTCGCATCGACGAAATCGACGGGCGCACGGATGTGTACTCGCTCGGCGTGACGCTCTACGAGCTGCTGACGCTGCAGGTGCCCTACTCCGGAAAGACGGCCGAGGAAGTGCGCGCGGCGATTCGCGAGGGCACGGTGGCGCCGATTCGCGTGCGCAATCCGCGCGTCTCGCACGACCTCGAGATCGTGTGCCTCAAGGCGATCGACGGCGAGCGCGGACGGCGCTACGCCTCGATGCAGGACTTCGCGCTCGACCTCAAGCGCGTGCTCGAGCGCGAGCCGATCGCCGCGCGGCCGCCGTCCACCGCAGCGCGCGCGCTGCGCTGGGTGACGCGCCACCCGACGACCACCATGGCTTCGCTGTTCGCTGCGGTCGCGCTGGTCGGCGTGCCGATGCTTCTGTACTTGCAGCAGCTGCGCTACGGCGGCGAGCTCGAGCGCGCGCTCGACTCGGAATCGCGAGCCCGGACCGAGGCCAACGAGGCGCGCGAGTCCGCCGTGCTCGAGCGCGAGCGCGCGGAGCTCGAGGCGCGCGACTCCGAGATCGTGGCCGGATTTCTTGCCGACATTTTCGGCTCGGCCGACCCGGCGCGCGAGCAGGGCCGGCCGCCGACGGCGGCGGAGCTCCTGCGGCGCGGCGTCTCGCGCATCGAGCGCGAGCTCGCCGACCAGCCCGAGCTGCGCGCGCGCCTGCTGGAGCGCATGGCCGAATCGTTTCGCGGGCTCGGCCTGTACGAGGACGCGCTGCCGCTCGCCGAGCGCGCACTGGCGGTGCGGCGCGTGCTCCATGAGCCCGACGATGTTCGCACCGGCGACGCGCTGGCGCTCTTGGGTTCGATCCGCCGGCTCGCGGGCCTGACGGATCAGGGCGTCGCCCAGCTCGAGGAAGCGCGCGAGATCTACGCCTGCGCCCGCAGCCCGTCGCACAAGAGCACCCTGCTCGCGCAGCTGCAAATCGCCAACGCCTACAGCAACTTCAACGCGTACGACTCGGCGCTCCCGCTGATCTACGACGCTTGGTCCGCGCTCGAGCTCGAGCGGCCCGATGACCGCGAACTGCGCGTGGCCGTGCTCGACTCGTTGGCGTTCCACGCCAAGCTGCAGCGTACTGCGCCGACGAGCGGCTGGGCCGCGCTCGAGCTCGCGCACTTGCGGGCCGAAAGTAGCGACTGGAATGTGGGGCGCGACCGCACGGTCGACTTACTGATCTCCGCGATGCCGACGACGGACTGGCGTTCGCGGCGAGCCCTGCTCGAGGAAGGCACCGAACTGGCTCGGCGCGCCTTCGGCGAGCACAGCCCGCGCTATGCCGAGCAGCTCGCGATGCTCGGCAGTCTGCGAGGCACGCTGGGAGAGCTCGAGGCCGCGCTGATCGATCTCGACACGGCGGGCACGATCCTCGCGAGCGAGCTGGGCGCCGAGCACCCGATGTCGATGTATTCGGCGCGCTCGGCAGCCGATGTCGAGCTGCGGCTGGGCCGCGGCGCCCTTGCCTACGAGCGACTCGAGCGCTCCGCACAGGCGGTGCACGCGCGCCTCGGCGACAACCACCCGCGCCCGCTGTTCGCGTGGCTCACGGCGGCGCAGATGGCAGCGCATGTCGGGTCCCTCTCCGAGCGCACGGAGCGACTCGAGGCACTGGCGAGCGAGGCGCGCTTCTCGCCGGTCGATCGCGCGGCGATTCGCCTGCGCGCGCTCTCGCTGCTCGCGTTCGAGCGACTCGAGCGCGGCGACACCGCCGGTGCGCGGCGCGAGCTCGCGCGCGTCGGGACCGACCTGTGCGAGCACGGTGCCGACTACGGCCTGTTCGTGGCCCTCGAGCTCGAGCTCGAAAGCGGCGACCATCAGCGCGCGCTCGAGCTCATCGCGCAGGCGCTCGGCCGACCCGACTCGCGCATGTACGAATTGTGGCGCCTGGTCATGCTCGCCTTCCAGCAGGAGATCGCGCTGCAGGCCCGCATGCCGAGCGCGGACGCGCGCGCGCGGCTCGAGAACGCCGCGGTGCACCTGCGCACCGCGATCGGGAGCGAGAGCGCGCTGTTCCAGCGCACGCGGCGACACGCGCTCGCGGTCCTGCAGCGAATCGAGAGCGCGAAGCCCGATCCCGCGCGCTGAGGCGGGCCGTCCTGCTACCGTGCGCGACCGGCTCGCCGCCGCTCCCTCCCCATGCACATCGAGCTCCCGGTCGTCGAAGGCACATTCCTCCGTCGCTACAAGCGCTTCTTCACCGATGTCGAGCTTCAAGACGGCTCGGTGGTGGTCGCGCACTGCCCGAACACGGGGAGCCTGAAGACCTGCCTCGAGGAAGGTCGCCCCGCGATCCTGCGCGACACGCAGAACCCCGGGCGCAAGCTGCGCCATGTGTTCCAGTCGATCCGCGTCGGCACGACATGGGTCAATGTCGACACGAGCCTGCCGAATCAAGCCACATACGAGCATGTGCGCGCGGGCGCGATCCCCGAGCTCGCGGGCTACGCGGAGGCAAGGCGCGAGGTGAAGTACGGCGTCAACAGCCGCATCGACCTCTTGCTCACGAGCGCGAAGGGCGAGCGCTGCTGGGTCGAAGTGAAAAACACCACTTACGCGATCGATGGCGTGGCCGCGTTCCCCGACGCCGTGACCGAGCGCGGGCGCAAGCACCTCGAAGAACTCGCGGCGCAGGTCCGCCGCGGTGATCGCGCCGTGCAGTTCTTCTTCGTCAGCCGCGACGATGTCACGCGCTTCCGCCCGGCCCACGAGATCGATCCCGACTACGCCGCCGCCCTGCGCGCCGCCGCCAGGGCCGGAGTCGAGCTGCTCGCCTACGCGCACCGGGTCACCCCCGACTCGATCGAGGTCGCGCGCCGCCTGCCGGTCGACTTGGACTGATCCGACCCAGTCGGAGCCCTCCTGCGTACCACGAACCGGCGAGTGGCCCATGCCACGGGCCCAGGTTGCTGCCTACGATGGGCGCTGTTCGCATCACCAACCTACCGACCCGCATCCATCGTGAAACCGCTCCTCCTCACCGCCCTCACCCTCGCCGGCGGCGCCAGCGCGCTGGCCTTCCAGCACCAGATCTCGGGCCGCACCGACGACCGCGCCGTCCCCGGCACCCTGCCGCTGAAAGAAATCGAGACCGCGCTCGCCGCCGCGAATGCCCACACGCCCTTCGTCCCCGAAGGCCACCTCGGCCTCACGACCGACCTCGCCAAGGTCATCCCGGCCGACAACCCGCTCACTCCGGCCAAGGTCGAGCTCGGCCGCCAGCTCTACTTCGACAAACGACTCTCGCGCGACGGCACGGTCTCCTGCGCCACCTGCCACGACCCGGCGCGCGGCTGGACCGACTGCGACCCGGTCTCGACCGGCATCAAGGGCCAGAAGGGCGGCCGCAGCGCGCCGACCGTGATCAACCGCGTACTCGGCAAGACGCAGTTCTGGGATGGCCGCGCCGCGAGCCTCGAAGAGCAGGCCGTCGGCCCGATCGGGAACCCGATCGAGATGGGCTTCTCGACCGAAGAAGCCTCGACGCTGCTGAACTCGATCCCCGGCTACAAGCTGCAGTTCGAGCGGGTCTTTGGCGGAGGGGCGAACCCCGATCGCATCGGCAAGGCGATCGCAGCCTTCGAGCGCACGATCGTCTCGGGCGCGAGCAAGAACGACTACTACGAGGCCGCCAAGCCGCTCTTCGACTGGGATCCGGCCGAGGAGCAGGACGCAGCCTTCAAGGCCAAGGCGGAAAAGATCCTCGAGCAGGAGCGCGAGCATCGCATGAGCCCGTCCGCCGAGCGCGGCCGCGAGCTCTACTTCGGCAAGGCGAGCTGCAGCCTGTGCCATGTCGGCGAGGACCTGACCGACGAGCTGTTCCACAACATCGGCATCGGCATGGACAAGAAGGAGCCCGACCTCGGCCGCTTCACGCAGACCAAAGTCGAGGCCGACAAGGGCGCCTTCCGCACGCCGACGCTCCGCAACATCGCACTGACCGCGCCGTACATGCACGATGGCTCGCTCCCGACGCTGCGCGAAGTGGTCGAGCACTACGACCAGGGGGGCCGCGCCAACCCGTACCTCTCGAAGAAGGTCTTCAAGCTCAACCTCACTCTGCAGGAGAAGCAGGATCTCGTGCGCTTCCTCGAAGAGGCGCTCACCGGCGCCATCACGGAAGTCGAGGTCCCGCGCCTGCCCTGAGCGCTCCCGAGCGCCGGCCGCCATCCGCCGCCCACCCGCGTGTCCTGCATCGGCGGGCGACGCCCTTGTCCGCGGCGCTACATCGAGACCGTGTACTCGTCGCCGTCGATGGGATAGCGCGGCCCGCCGGGCCCGCCGATCGAGCGCTTCCACGGGTCGGGGCGGCTCAGGGGGCGCACGACATCGCGCGTGGCGAGCACGCAGGCCGAGTAGCGCGCGCCGCGCACGATCGTGCGACCGAGGTGCACGCCGAGCGTGACGGCAAGCAGCGCGAACACGCTCCAGCGTGTCGAATCCGGGCCGAACAGGCCCTCGAGCTGCGCGACGGCGAGCCAGCCTGCGGCGAGCACCGCGCTCTCGATCGCGAAGAGCAGCGCCAGCGGCCGCAGCATGCGAATCGGATGGCGCAGCATGGCCCACGCGGTGCACAGTCCAGCCCACACCGCCGAGCGCGTGCCATGGAACGCGAGACGCGTGCGCGTGAAGTCGGCCCACGCCATCACGAGCGCAAATCCCAGCGCGTGCAGCCCCGCCTGCGAGAGCTCGACGGCGCGCGCATGACGCTCGCTCTCGAACAGCTCGAGGTCCGGCTTCTCGAGCCCGCACAGCGTCTTGAGCACGAGCCACTCCCACGGCCAACCGTGCAGGACCCAGCGCAGCAAGGACAACACGGCGAGCGTGACGACGAGCACGCGCGCGAAGCGCAAGAAGAAGCGCGCTCCTCCGTAGAAGAACTTGCGCACGCTCTCGCCCTCGGTGCGCTCGAGGAACACCTGCAGCCAGCCGCCGGCGCTGAAGACGCCGATTAGCATGGCGAGCAACGCGAGCGCGCCGCCCGCGGCCTGCGTCGAGGCGTCGAGCGCGGCCTTCGAGGCGCGCTGGTCGAAACGGAAGTCCTCGTGCAACTCGACGAGCAGCTCGCCGGGCGCGTAGCCGGGTCCGATCGCGCGATCGAACCACGCGAGCCACGGCAAGGCCTGCGCCAGCGCGAGCAGCGCGACGAACGAGGCCGAGACGAGCCACACCGGCGTGCGCCCGATCGTGACTCGCAGGGCGTGCAGGAAGATCCAGCGCGGCAGCTCGGGCTCGCGCGGATCCTGGTCGCGGGGATCCTGAAAGCCGTTCATCCGCCGATCCCCGCTTGCCAGAAGAGCAGCGACAGCCAGTGCGCGAACGCGCGCTCGCTCCAGCGCAACGGCGCGAGCTCGTCTTCCTCGTGGTGCCACGCGTCGTTCGAACGGTCGAGATCGAGCTGGTAGCGACGCTCCGGATCGATGCGCGCCGAGACGAGCTTGCGCGCACCCGAGAGCTCGAGCTTCCACCAGCGCCGCTCGCCCTGCGCCTCGCGCGTCCACTCGTGCCGCTCGCGCGTGCCGTCGTCGAACACGAGCTCGACCTCGACGGGCAAGCGGAGCTCGCCGCGCCGCAGCAGCATGACGGTCGTGCGCCACGGCGCCTGCTCGCCCTTGGCGCGCTCGACCTTGGGCCGCTCGCTCCACTCGGCCAGCGCGTCCGCCTGCGCGAATCCGCGCGCGTCCTGCTCGCGCCGCTGCTCGACCGACACGCTCCAGTCGAGCGTGCCCGTTCCGCGGAAGACTTCCTCGAAGAACCAGCGCACATCGACGCCAGCTCCGGCGGAGAATGTGTCGAAGAAGTCCTGCGGTTTGGGATGGCGATAGCGCCACTTCTCCGCGTAGTGCCGCATGCCTTGCACGAAGCGCTCGCGCCCGACGAGGCCCGAGAGCGTGCGCAGCGCGACGGCCGTGCGCGGATAGCTGTTTTGCGCGTAGGAGCGCTGGTCGAGGTGCCGGAAGCCGAGCGTGTCGATCGGATCGCGCGCGGGATCCGTCAGCGCGCGGGTGCGGTCGTTCGCGCGTGGATCGCTGCGCGCGCGCGTGAAGCCCAACAGCGGTTGGTCGCGCCACCACTCGACGCCACCGCCCGTGGCGAGCGGCTGGAGCTCCCAGTCGACCCACGGCAGCGGGATGCGACGGGCCGAGAGCGCCGCCGCGACGCCCGCAGCGCCGATTCCGGGCACCGGCGCCACGCGCTCGACGGGCAGGCTCGAGTACCATGTCGCCGCCAGCGAGTTGCCGAAGGCGCGCGAGAGGGTCTCGGAGTCCGAGAACGAATTGAAGCCCTCGTCGAGCCAGCCCGACTCGAACTCGTTGTTGCCGACGAGTCCGTACCAGAATTGGTGACCTGCCTCGTGCACGACGACGCCCTCGGGCGTGTGCATCGAGGGCGTGGCGAAGAGCCGCGTACCGGCGGTGAAGAGCGCCGGATACTCCATGCCGCCCGCCGCGCTCGCGCCCCAGGCCGGATCGACGACGGTGATGTGGCTCAGCGGATATTCGCCGAACCACAGGCCGTAGAAGAACAGCGCGGCGCAGGTCGCCTCGTAGTGGCGTTCCCACTGGCGCTCGCGCTCGGGCTGGACGAGCACCGTCACCTCGACATCGCGCAGGCGCAGGTTCTTGTCCGCGCCGAGCGCACCCTGCACGAACGCCACCTCGGTGTCGAAGCGCGAGCGCCACTCGTCGAAGTGGAATGTGCGCGTGCGCGGCTTGAAGTCGGGATCCGCGCTCCACGCGAAGTCGTGCACCCACGGCACGCGCCCGGTCGCATCGAGACGCTCGCGATCGGTCAGCGAAGGCGCCACGAAGCGCGCCCGCACGCGTCCGTCCGCGCGCGTCGCGGGCTCGGCGAGCACGCCGGTGGCCGCGATCTTGCCCTCGTACTCCGCAGGCAGGTCGAGCGTGATGTCGTAGGTTCCCCAGTCGCTGAAGAACTCCGTCGACGCATGGAACTGGTGGCAGTTCCAGCCGCGCTCGCCCTCGAACACGCCGAGCTTGGGAAACCACTGGGCCATGAACAGGAAGTCGCCCTTGTGGCCGGTGCGGCGGCGGACGCGCGGAATCTTCGCGCTCCATCCGAGCTCGATCTCGAGCGTCTCGCCCGGCGCGATGGCGCGCGGCAGCCGGCAGCGCACCACCGTGCGGTCGTCCGCGTTCTCGTCGTCGGGCGTCTCGATCGTGAGCGCGCCGAGCAGGTCCGCGTCGAGCGCACGCAGCGCCGTGACGCGCTGCCAGCCCCAGCCCGAGTCGATCTCGACGCCGCGCAGCTTGCCGCCCGACTCGACGAGGTGCGTCGAGCGGTTGCTCGAAAACGCATTCCAATACAGGTGCAGCCACAGCTCGTCCGTCGCCACCGCCGTGCGATTCGTGAAGCGCACGCGCTCGCGCCCCTCGAGGGTCATCGTCGCGGTGTCGACGCGCGCATCGATCTGGTAGTCCACACGGTTGCCGAGCAGCTCGAGCGCGGCGCCGCGCGGCGCCTGCGGCGACGGGTCGCTCCGCACCCCCGCCAGGGGCAGCGCGAGGAGCCCCGAGAGCGCCAGAGCGTGCATGCGCGGCCATGTTGCGCTTCCCAGCCCCGATCCGGCAAGGTTGAAAAGCCGCAAGTCCTTGGCGGGAAACGGACTTGCGCGCCGAGCACAAGTTCCAGAGCGGGGCTCAAGACAAGCGCCGTCCGTCCGATAACTGCCCGAGCCACAGGCCCGTCCGCAGGCCCGGCTCCGAGAACACCCCCACCACCCGGAAAAAACTCACAGGTTCCACCGCAACGGCCGATAAGGACGTGCGACGCCTGCCCGATGTCCGCGTCGGAGATGCACCATGAACATCCAACCCAATTCGCCCGACGGTCAGAACCCGGCCCTGCGCTTCGATCCGACGCGCAAGGCTCGCGACATCGTGGAACCGAGCGCGAGCGGTACCCCGGATTCGAGCGCCGACCCCAAGGCCGACGCCGCTCGAGTCAAGGAAGCGCGCGACGCCTTCCGCGAGCGCCGTCAGGAGCGCCTCGGGAACCTCCGCAAGAACCACACCGCGAACCACCCCGAGCTCGCCGGCCAGTCGGCCGTGTTCGAAGCTCGCGAGGAGCATCGCGCCAAGCTCGACGCGCGCCGCGAGGCGACGCAGGCGTCCCCCGACAGCGACCGCATCGAGATCTCGTCGAAGAGCGAGACGCTCGCCCGCGCCGTCGAAGCCCGCCTCGCCCAAGGCGAGGAAGACCGCGCCGCGCGCGTGGCCGAGTTGCGGGCCCTGTATCTCGAGGGCAAGCTGAACGATCCTGAGCGGATCGAGCGCGCCGCGCGCCGCATGCTCGGCGGCAACTAGCATCGTCCACGGACTCGCGAGGGGCGAGTCCGCGACGGCGAGAGCCCGCGACCAGCGCTGGTCGCGGGCTCTCGCGTTCTTCCAGCGCTGGTCCCCCGCGGCGCACGCTCTTGCGAGCACGACGGGCGCTGAAGCTCGCCAGTACAGCCCCGCACGGGCGACGCGTCGCATCGAAGTTGGCCGCGCCTGCGCGCCGTGGCCGACTCGCGTCCTTGCGAAGCCAGACCGGTCTCGACGAGGGACGGGCGCGAAGCTGGACTCGTCGCCTCGACTCTCTCGGACGGCCGTCCCTCAGTTGGCTTCGAACGTGCGCGCCATCTCGCTGGCGGCAAAGCGCATCAGGCTGGTCGGCGAGAGCATCAGGACGGACAGGTCATCGGCCGTATCACCGCCGGCGGTGCGGGCGGCCTGGTAGGCCTCGAGCGCGTCGTGCACACGGACCTCCGACATGTCGATGTCGATCTTCGAGGACCACACCACCAGTCCGGTGTCGACGGCGACGAGCTCGAGGCCGAGCCCGAGCGACTGCGGTGCAAAAGGCTCGAAGTGCGTGACGGTGCCTACGATCAGGCCGTCGAGGCGGAAGCGGTGCGCAATGGCGAGGATCGTCTGCGGCGTGTAGCGGCCGCGGGCGTGTGGCTGGTCGAGCCGCAGCTCCGCGAGATCCGCGGCGTCGAGCGTCACCACCTCGAACGGCATCTGGCGCGTGAGCTCGAAGCCGAGCGCGGCTTGCAGTGTGGCTGCTTCGTCGCCCACGGAACCCAAGAGCGGCAGGAGACCGACGCGGCCAAGCGAGTAGCCACCCAGATCCCGAGCCGCGCGCGAGCGCGCGAGCGTGGGCAGGAGCTCCGGCGTCGAGCCGCTCGATTGGCAGCTCGCGACGAGCGCGGCGAGCGACAGCGTGAGCGCGAGCTTCACGGCTTGTCCTGCGTCGCGACGGTGGATGCGGAAGCCTCGTTTGTCACGCTGCCGACGCTCAGTTCCGCAATGCGCGCTTCGAGCAGCAACTTCTCTGCCTGCAGGCGGCGAATCTGGGCCGTGGTGAGGCGTGCCGCCAGCTCGACATTCTCCGCGAGCAGGCGCCGATTCTCTTCCTCGAGCGCGCTGATGCGGCCCGCGTTGCCCATCTGCTCGTTCTCGGCTTTGGCGGCCGCGGCGCGCGCACGCTCGAGCTCGGACTGGACCGAACGCACCTCGATCTCGAGCGCGTCGCGCTCGTCGATGGCCTTCTGGTACAGCTCGAGGATGTACATGCGACCGCCTTCGCTCGGGCCGAGCTGGCGGTCCGCCACGCCGTGTTGCGTCGCGGTCGGAGTTTCTGGCGAGCTGCCCGCGTCGGCGCCGATGACGCTGCCGTCGCGCGCGTAGAGCCGGTTTTGGCCCTGCCAGGTCGAGGTGCCCGCATCCGCCGACGCACTTCCATCGGGCGTGCCCGACGGCGGCACCGGCTTGGTGCCCGAGCTGGCGCAGGCCGAGGCGAGCAGGGCAAGGGACATGAGCGCGCTGCGGATGTTCATGGCGTTACGCATGGGGAAACTCGAGCTCGATGAGGGTGGTCTCGCCGCAGGAGCAGGTCACCTCGATGGCGCGGATCGCGCCCTCGATCGTGATCGGACGCGCGCTCTTTTCGCAGCGGCGCGCTCCGCCACAGGGGCGCGGAAGGGCGCCCGGCGGCGTGGTCGGTGTGGAGGTCGGTACGACGCTCGCGGCGGCCGGTGCGGCGACGCCGTCGAGCTCCACGAACTGCTTCTTGATGATCGAGTGCATGGGGTCCTACTCCTGTTCCGCGGAGCCCAGTCGCGGCGCAAGCTCGCGATTGAGGCGGTAGAGGGCGCGCGTGTGGATCTGGCTCACGCGCGACTCGGTCACGCCGAGCACATCCGCGATCTCGCGCAGACGCAGCTCCTCGGCGTAGTACAGCGTGATGACGGTGCGCTCCTGCGAGGAGAGCTCACCGATGGCGCGCACGAGCAGCGCCTTGGTCTCTTCCCACTCGGCGCTCGCCTGCGGGTCCGAAGTTCCCGGATCGGACAGGCGCGCGAAGAGCGCATCCGAGACATCGGAGTCGAGCGAGGCGTGTCCGGCTGACTTCGCCGCCAGCAGGATCTCGTCGACTTCGTCGAGCGAGACGCCGAGCTCCTTGGCGATGTCCTCGGGCGTGGGCGCGAAGCCCGTGCGACGGGAAAGCTCGCTGACGGCGCGGTCGAGCTCGCGCACCTTCTCGCGGCGTCCGCGCGGCAGGAAGTCCGCGCGCCGCAGCTCGTCGAGGATCGCACCGCGGATCTTGGAGTAGGCGTAGGTCGAGAACCTCAGCCCGCGACCGGGCTCAAAGGAGTCTGCTGCGCTGACGAGGCCCACCATGCCCCAGCCGTGGAGGTCGTCTCGCTCGAGACCCCCGGGGAGATCGAGGGCCATGCGACCCGCGAGGTGCTTGACGAGCGGCACATGATCGAGGATCAGCTTGTCGCGATCCAACGCGACCGCCGCATACGGATTCGTCGCGGTGTCGCTCATCGGCTGGCTTCCTCAGGCGCTCGGTTCATGGTCAGGACTTGCGTGCGGTCCGCTCTGGCTCGGGGCCGATCGACGCGACCTGCAGGCGAGCGCACAAGCGCACCACTGCGGTGATCGCGAACCATGTGAGCGCGCCTCGCAGCGAGGCGACCCACACGGGCGTGTCGGTGAGAAGCGAGAGCAGGGCGGCGAGGGCCGCTCCCGCGACCGCGAGGCGTCGCCCGAGGGCGGTCCACGCGGCGGCGAGAGGGTGCGCCGTGATGGGCTTTTCGGTCATGAAAGGCTCCAGTCTTGAGCCCGATTTCCGACCGCGGCGCTGGAAACGCTTTCCATCCCAAGGCCAAGAACGACCCGGCGTGCGAGGCGCTGGACGCACTCGCGCTCGCCGCTGCCCGAGCCTGCGGGACCGCCCGCCAGAGCGAACGGAACGCGACGGCGCGCGGCCTCCGCGATGCGCGGAGCGCGCGGCACCCAGCCCGCCAGTCGCGGCGAGCGCGTCAGGAAGCGCTGGCACACCTGCGCGAGCCGCGCAGCGGAGAGCTCGGCCTCGCGCGCGCCCGACACCTGATTGAGCACCAGCTCCGGCGTCGGCAGGTCGAGCCCGCGCGCGCCACTCTCGGCGACGAGCGCCTTGACCAGGCCATAGGCATCGGCCGCTGCGCTCGGATCGGGCGTGGTGACGACGAGCACCATGCGCGCGAGCGCACCGAACGCGAGCACATCGGGTCCGATCCCAGCGGCGCTGTCCCCCACCACGACGTCGTAGCCGGTGGAGACCTGGGCGAGTTGCTCGAGCAGACGAGCGCGCATGTCGGGCGAGAGCTGGGCCATCGCGGCGCTGCCATTGCTGCCGACGAGCACATCGATGCCGCCCTGACCCGGCACGATGCAGTCACTGAGCGCGCACTCGTCCGCGAGGGCCTGTTCGATCGTGTGCAGCGGCTCGATTCCGAGCAACACATGCAGGTTGGCGAGTCCGAGGTCGAGATCGCACAGCAGCGTGCGCAGTCCCTGTGCGCGCAGTTGAACGGCGAGGCTCGCGGCCAGCGTCGTCTTTCCGACGCCGCCCTTGCCGCCGGTCACGAGCACCAAGGGCGCGTGCAACATGGGCTGCGCGCTCACGCGATCCTCCCGCGCAAGAACAGGTCCGCGACATGCTTGGGCTCGGCGCGGTGGAGGTGCGCGGCCACATCCTGACCATCGCACAGGAACGCCAGACGCGCTCGCGCAGCGGCCGCGCACTCGAGCACGGGTGAGGGAGCGCGCGTCTCGTCGAGCTTCGTGAGCACCCACGCACTGGGGTTGGTGGCCGCGAACGACTCGCGCGCGGCCTCGATCGCCTCGCGGCTCGAGGTGGCCTGCAGCACGAGGTAGGTCTCGAGCGAGCCACCGACGGCGGCGAGGCTCTCGCCGAGCGCCGCCAACGCGGCGCTGTCGCGCGGCGAGACGCCGGCCGTGTCGACCAGCACGCATTCGGGGGATCCGAAGCTCGCCACGGCGCGCTGCAGCTCTGCGCCATCGCCCGCCATGGCGACATCGGTCAGAATCGCGGAAGCGAGCGCGCGTAGCTGCTCGACGGCACCGGGGCGGTGCGTGTCCATCGAGACGATGCCGACGCGACGACCCGAGCGCACGAGCCGCGCGGCGAGCTTGGCGAGCGTGGTGGTCTTGCCGACGCCCGTCGGTCCGACGAAGGCGATCACGCAGGGCTGGACGAGCACGCCGGGCGCGCGGCGCTGAATCCGCGGGCTCGGAGCGATCTCGACGCTGCTCGCGAGCGCTTCGGCGGCTGCGTCGAGGGCAAACGGACCGCGCGCTCCAGAGCGTGCGACCGCATCGAGCGTGAGCGCCACACAGCCTTCCGACGCGCCGCTGCGACGCAGCACGCGCTCGACATCGTCGCAGCCCCGCTCGCGCGCAGGCACGGGCTGCGGCACGCTCTGCGCGAGCTTCGCGGCCGCGAGAGCGCGCGTGGGATCGGCGACAGCGACGGTGACGCCGCCGTCGGGCATGGTCTCGCGCGAGAGCACCAGCGCATCGGCGCCGTACTGGCGCTGCGCGCGCTCGAGCGCGTCCTTCAGGTCACGGCCACGGATTCGGTGGATCTGCATGCTTCACTCCTCCAGGCGCACGACCGAGACGGTCTGCACGCTGCGGGCGGGGACGACTTCCTGATAGCTCAGCACCGAGACCTTGGGCAGCGACGCGCGCACGAGCTCGCCCAGGAAGCGGCGGACATTCGAGCGCGCGAGCAGCACGACATCCGCTCCGCCTCGAGTGGCGCTCGCCACTTGCTCGGCGATCTTCTCGACGAGCCGCTGCAGGTAAGCGGGGTTCACGCCCGGCGCTTCGGGATCGGCCGCAGCCGTGCCGACGGCAGCGGCGAGGCGCGTCTCGATGCGCGGATCGAGCGTCACGGCTCGAACCGTGCCGCTGCGGTCTGCATGGGCTTCACACAGCGCGCGGCCGAGGCGCTGGCGCGCGATCTCGGCGAGCGTGTCGGGATCCTTGGTGCGACTGATGTTGTCGGCGATCACTTCCAGAATCAGCGGTATGTTGCGCACGGACACCGACTCGCGCAGCAGGTTGCGCAGCACGGCCTGCACTTCGCCGAAGCCGATCTTGGCGGGGATGAGCTCCTCCACCACCGCGGGCGTGACTTTCTTGGCATTCTCGACGAGCTCCTTGACGTCGTCGCGCGTGAGAATGTCGCCGAGCGAAGTGCGCAGGATCTCGGAGAGGTGCGTCACGAGCACGCTCACCGGGTCGATCACCGTGTAGCCGAGCAGCTCGGCCTCGTCCTTCGCGCCGTCCGAGATCCACAGCGCAGGCAGGCCGAAGGCCGGGTCCTTGGTCGGAGTTCCGGCGATCTTGCCGGCCACCGCGCCCGAGTCCATCGCCATGTGCTGGCCCGGCTCGATCTCGCCGCGCGCCACTTCCTGCCCGCCGATGAGAATGCGGTACGCGTTCGGCGCGAGCTTGATGTTGTCCTTGATGCGCACCGGCGGCAGCACGACGCCCTCGCGCGAGGCAAAGCGACGGCGCAGCTGCGAGATGTGATCGAGAATCCCCTGCCCGCGCGGATCCTGCACCAGCGGGATCAGTCGGTAGCCGATCTCGAGCGCGACGCGATCCACTCTGAGCAGCTCGAGCGCGGCCTCGTTCTCCTTTTCCGCGGGCGTCGCCTTCTCCGCGGCCTTGGCAACGCTCGTGGCGCTGGCGGCCGCTTCCGCGGCCCGCTCGGCGGACTCCTGTCCGCGCGTCGCCCGCCAGACGACGAGCAGCACCGACGCGAGGATGAAGAACGGCAGCTTGGGCAGGCCCGGCAGCAGGCCGAGCGCGAAGATCATGCCCGCGGCGATCAGGGTGGCGCGCGGACGGCCGAAGCTCTGTCCGAGCACTTGCGCGCCGAGGCTCGAGTCGTCCGAAGCCTTGGTGACCAGCACGCCCGAAGCGGTCGAGATCAGCAGCGCCGGAATCTGGCTGACGAGGCCATCGCCGATCGTGAGCAGCGAGTAGCGCTCACCCGCGTCGGCGATCGCCATGCCGCCCATCGCGCCGAGCGCGATTCCGCCGACCAAGTTGAGCGCCGTGATGATCAGGCCCGCGATAGCGTCGCCGCGCACGAACTTCGAGGCACCGTCCATGGCGCCGTAGAACTCGGCTTCCATCGCGACCTTCTCGCGGCGCTTGCGCGCGGTGTCGGCGTCGATGAGCCCGCTGTTCAAGTCCGCGTCGATCGCCATCTGCTTGCCGGGCATCGCGTCGAGCACGAAGCGCGCGCTCACTTCGCTGATGCGGCCGGAGCCCTTGGTGATCACCACGAACTGGATGATCACGAGGATCAGGAACACGATGATGCCGACGGTCAGGTTGTCGCCGCAGACATAGTCGCCAAAGGCCTTGATGATCGCGCCGGCGTCACCGCCGGAGAGGATCAGGCGCGTGCTGGCAACATTGAGTCCGAGTCGGAAGAGCGTCGCGAAGAGGAGCAGGGTCGGGAACACCGACAGGTCCGCCGCCGCGCGTGTGTTCATCGTGAGCAGGAGCAGCAGCACGCTGGTCGCGAGGTTGATCGCGAGCAGGATGTCGAGCATCGCCGGCGGAATCGGCGAGATCAGCGTCAGGACGACGCCGAGCACGCCGAGGCCCATGATCCAGTCGGCGTAGCGCTTGAGGAACGCGGCCGTGCCGCGTGCTTGTTCGATAGCGTTCGTTGCCATCAGCTAGCTCCCGCGGTCGCGACCAGGCGACCGCCCTTGAACCCGTAGACATAGGCGAGTACCTCGGCGACCGCCTGGTACAGCTCGAGCGGCACCTCGTCGCCGATCTCGCAGCGCGCGTGCAACGCGCGCGCGAGCGGGACGTCCTCGTAAATCGTGACGCCCGCCTCGCGAGCGACTTCCTTGATGCGCTGGGCGACCTGATCGACGCCCTTGGCGACCACCTTCGGCGCGCCACGCTTGTCGGGAGCCGCGTCGCGGTCGTAGGCGAGCGCCACGGCGTAGTGCGTCGGGTTGGTGACCACCACCGTCGCCCTGGGAACATCGCTCATCATGCGGCGCACCGCCATCTCGCGCTGCAGGCGACGGATGCGCGCCTTGACCTGCGGATCGCCCTCGGAGGAACGCAGCTCTTCCTTCACTTCCTGCTTGGTCATGCGCAGCTCCTTCTCGTGCTGGCGCCGCTGCAGGAAGACATCGAGGATGCCGAGCGCGAGAATCGCGGCGAGTCCCGCGGTCGTGCAGCGCAGCGCCACGGTGCCGATCACCGCGAGCGCGGGACCGAACTCCTGCGACTGCAGCGCGACGACGCGCTCGACCTGCGACCACGCGACCAGCGCGACCGTGACGAGGATCGCCGTGAGCTTCGCGAAGCTCATCGCCGTCCGCGTCAGGCTGCGCATGCTGAAGAACTTCGAGAGGCCGGCGATCGGATTGAGCTTCTCGGGCTTGAGCTCCATGGCCTTGGAGGCGATGCCCAGGCCGATCTGCGCGTAGGCAGCGAGCGCCGTCAGCACGAACATCGGCGCGACGAGCGTGAGCGTGGCCCAGCCGATGCGATTGAGCATCACGCCGAACAAGCCAGCGACGGACTGCGGCGTGAGGTCCTCGTGCGCCATGCTCCCGACCCGCTCGACGAATGTCGCGACCAGAGCGCCGAGCTCCGAGGCGAGCGCGTCGCCGCCAAGCGTGAGCGTCATCAGCCAGCCGAGCAACCCCAACGCGGCGACGAGCTCGGTCGACAGCGGCACCTGCCCCTTGTCGCGCGCTTCCTCGCGACGCCGCGGAGTCGCGTCCTCGGTTTTCTGGTCGTCGTCGGTGTCGTCGAAGAACCCCATGGCTCAGCTCTCCAGCGCGACGAGCGCCGCCTCGAGCCCGTCACCGAGCAGGCCGTAGAGATGCTGCAACCCCGGCGCGACGAGCGGCGCGAAGAGCAGCATCGCACCGAGTCCGACAAGGATGCGCAGCGTAAAACCCATCTCGAGCACATTGACGTGCGGGACGGCGCGCGCGATCAGCGCGATCATGATCGACGAGACGAACAAGAGGAGCAGGATCGGCCCGACGAATGTGATGCCTGCCGCGATCATGTCGCCGACGAGCCGTAGCAGGAGCGCGCCGAAGCCCTCGGGGAGCGACATGACTCCGACCGGCACGCGCTCGAACGAGCCTGCCAGTGCGCGCAGCAGTAGATGGTGCCCGTCGACCGCTAGCAGGCCGAGCAGGAACAGCGCTTCGTAGAACTGGGTCACGAGCGGCGTGCTCATGCCCGAGGCCGGATCGACGACGCTGGCCATGTTGAAGGCCATTTCGCTGCCGATCAGCTCGCCGGCAACGCGCACCGCGAGCATCACGGCCTGCAGAACGAACGCGAGTGCGAGTCCGACGAGGATCTCGCGCATCGCGAGCACGCCGAACTCGAGCGGCGCCTGCGCGAGAGGCAGCGGCACGCCATGAACGGAGAAAAGGACCAGCGCGAGACTCGCGATCAGGCCGATCTTCACGCCGCCGAATGTCAGCTGGGAGCCGAAGAACGGCGTGCCCAGCACGAACGCGCTCGTGCGCACGAGGAAGAGCCCGAAGGCGGCGAGGGTCCCGTCAGCCAGCATGTGCGTCGCTCAGGAAAGCCCGAAGGAATGGAGTTGGCCGAGGATGCGCAGCGTGTAGTCGCGCAGAAGGCCGAGCGCGGGGACGAGCAAGAGCAGCGCGACGCCGAGCACCGCGATCATCTTGGGGATGAGCGAGAGCGTCTGCTCTTGCACGGATGTCAGCGCCTGAAAGACGCTGATGGCGACGCCGATCACGAGGCCGACGAGCAGCATCGGCCCGGCGAGCATCGCCACGGTCACCAGCATTTCGCGCGCGAGCTCCGCGATGCGCAGGTCGAGGTCGTTCATGGCGTTCAGGTGGTGACGAAGGAGGTGACGAGCGACTCGCACAAGAGGTGCCAGCCGTCGACGAGGACGAAGAGCAGGATCTTGAACGGCGTGGAGACCATCACCGGCGGGAGCATGAACATGCCCATCGAGAGCAGCACGCTCGCCACGACGAGGTCGATCACGAGGAACGGCAGAAACAGCAGGAATCCCATCTGGAACGAGGTCTTGAGCTCGCTGGTGACGAAGGCGGGAACGACCACGCGCAGCGGCAGCTGCTCCACATTGCGCGCCGTGTCGTCGAGCTTCGCGAGATCGGCGAACAGCTCGAGCTCGCTCTCGCGCGTGTTCGCGACGAGGAATGTGCGCAGCTCGCCCCACGCATTCTGGCCGGCAGCGTCGATGGCCATCTGGCCCGCGCGATACGGCACCCAGGCCTTTTCGTAGACACGCTCGGCGACCGGCGCCATCACGAATGTCGTCAGGAACAGACTGAGGCCGATGATGACCGGGTTCGGAGGAAGCTCGTTGGTCGACAGCGCGCGCCGCACGAAGCTCATCACGATCACGATGCGCGTGAAGCTCGTGACGGTGATCAGGATCGCGGGGAGCAACGAGAGCACGGTGAGCAGCACCGCGATCTCGACGGCCGTCGACAGGCGGCCCTCGGCGATCGGCGCAGCGCCCGTCGCGAGGCCACCGGTGAGGTCGCGCTGCACATCGAACCCCGCCTCGACGGCGGCCGACACGGGACCGAACACGACAGGGTCGGCGGACTGCGCCTGGACCGCGCCGGCGAGCAGTGCCGGCACGACGAGCGCGAGCAGCCAGCGCACGAACACGGGAACGCGATGGGTCATCCGAGCAGTCCCTCCTGGGACAAGTGCGTGGCGGAAGCGGAGGGTGCAGTGGGCGTGGCCGACGAGCCGCGCAGGCGTTCGAGCACCTTGGAGAAGGCGTGCAGCTCGACCTTGCCCGGCGGCGTCTCGCGCGCGGGCGCGATCACGGCATCGAGCTCCGCGATCTGCGAGAGCTCCTTCTCCCCCACACCGATCAGGAATGTCCGGTCGTAACAACGGACGACGCACAGCTTGTGCTTGCCGCCGAGCGGCAGGACATCCATCACCTGCATCTGGCGCTGGGCCGCGCGCGCGCAGAGCGTGCGTGTCACGAGCTTGCGGAAGGCGAAGCCGAGCAGACCGACGAGGAGCAGCAGACCGCCGCACACCATGAGGTAGCGGGTGAGGTCGGGCCCTTCGGTGCCGCCGAGGGTGGTGTCGGCGACGACGAGCAGGTGAGGTTGGAGCATCGCGAGGGGCCGGAGGGGGGTTGCGCAGTTCCTTCCGGCTCTCGTGTGTCGGAGTTTCCACCCCGCGGCTTGTGTCGTATTTTTCGACACCCTTGGGCGCCAGCTCGGTCTGGATTTCGGACGATCAGGCTGCACCTCAATCGGCGGGGCTCGAAAGGCCGATGGTAAGGCCCTGCGCGGGTATCCCGCCCGCTCTCGCCCCCCGTCCGAACTCGGGGCCTCGCGCCCTCCTCCGCCCGCCGTGCAACGGCTCCACCGCGCTCAGGCCGCCCTCCAACAGATCCCAGTTCTGGCATCCCCCGCCGCCTGCGTGGTGCGGATGCTCGAACTGGTGCTCGATCCATCGAGCTCGCCCCGCGAGGTCGCCAGCCTGGTGCGCACCGATCCGGGCCTCGCGCTGGAGGTGCTCCGCCGTCGCCAGCCAAACGAGCGCAAGCGGCGCTTCGCGCTGCACCTGAACGACGCCCTCGCGAGCCTCGACGCCGCCGGACTGCGCGAACTCGCGCTGCGCCTGCCCATCCGCGGTCGCTTCGAGCTGCTCGACGCCGCGCAGGGCCAAGCCTGCTCGCTCCTCTCGCGCAAGCACGCCGTCGCCTGCGCTTGCGCCGCCGCCGCCTTCGCCCGCGAGTCGCACTACGCCGAGCCCGAGACCGCCTACACCGCCGGTCTGCTCTCCTCCATCGGTTCGCTCGCGCTCTGGCAGTTCGGCGAGCGCGAGCTGCTCGACCTGCTCGCGCGCGCTGGCCGACGGTCGATCGACATGCTCAAGGGCGAGGAACGCGACGTGTTCGGCTTCGACCACGAGCTGCTTGCCACCACGATCGCCAACGCCTGGACCCTGCCCTACGAGCTGCATGACACCCTCGGGGCGCTGCACCTGCCCGCCCAAGACCTCGAACGCCTCGCGCTCGACGGCGTCGATGTGCACCTCGCATCGCTGGTGCGCGCCGGCTTCCACGCCGCGCACGAAGCCGGCTTTCCGCTGCACGAGAGCTTCGATGCCGGAGCACCTCCGGCCGATGTCGTGCGGCTGTTCGACTCCGTCGACCTCGCCAGCGTGCTTGAGCATGTGCGCGAGTCCGAGAGCCGCGCCGCCCTGCTCGCGCGTCCGCGCGCCCGCACGCACGCCGAAGCCTTTCCGATCATGATGGCGGCGCGCGAGGAACTCCAGAACCGTCTGCTGGAGAAGGAACACCTGCTGCGCGCGGGAGACTCCGTCTTTCATGTGCTGCAATACAGCTTCGAGCGCCTCGGCGAAGGCGACCCGCTGCCGGGCGTGATGCTGCGCGCCATGGAACGCATGGACTTCCGCCGCATCACATGCCTCGAGTTCGACGCACGCGCGGGCCGCATCGATGTGCGCTCTTCGTACGCCGTCGCGGGCGAGGCGCGCACGCCGGAAGGTCGCTGGGCGCCGTGCACCGCCGAGCGCGCGAGCTTCGAGCGCGCCGCGCGCATCGACCGCGAGTCGCACGAGCCGCTGCACCAGCTCGCGCTCGACCTGTGCGATGTCCACTCGGCCGTGATCGCTCCGCTGCGCGAGCTCGATCCGCAGCGCCGCCTGATCCTCGTCGCTGACCGCGGCCGCGCGGGTCGCGCTCCCGTGCCCGGAGAAGAGGACGCTCTGGGGACCATCGCCGATCAGGCGGGCTTGCTCGTGAAGTTCCACCGCATGGAACGCGAGAACGCGGCGCTCGCCACGCAAGATCCACTCACCGGCGCCGCCACGCGCCGGCGCCTGATGGAGCGCCTCGAGTTTCTCGCGAGCCAGAGCCAGCGCACCGGCTTGCCGTTCTCGCTGCTGATCATGGACCTCGATCACTTCAAGCGCTTCAACGACACGATGGGGCACCAGACCGGCGACGAACTGCTGCAGGATCTCGTGCGCATCCTGCAGGCCAATGTCAGCAAGGGCGATCTCGTCGCGCGCTACGGCGGCGAGGAGTTCGTCGTCCTGCTGCCCAACTGCACCATCGAGCGCTCGCTCGAGCTCGGTGAGACGCTGCGCGCGCTGGTGCACGATCACGGCACGAGCCGGCTCGAGCGCTACCACGGCCTGCAAATCTCGATCTCGATGGGTGCGGCCCAGTGGCGCAGCGGCGAGAGCGTGGCGGCGTTGATCGGTCGCGCGGATGCGGCGCTCTACGAGGCCAAGCACGCCGGGCGCAATCAGGTCTTGCGCGCGGCCTGAGGGCACCCCTCGCGCGGCCCGCGGCTAGCCCGAGTGGTCGCAGCCCGCTGCGGACCGATCCGGCTCGGCCTGCGAGGAGAGCGCGCGCTTCGCCCGCTCCGCGCGTTCCACGCGATGTGCCGTGGCGTGCAGCTCGCGCTCGACAGCGGAGCACAGCAGGGCGAGACGCTGCTGCAGTGTGGCTCGCGCATGCGCGTCGCCCGCGAAGGGCGACGCGCTCCAACGCTCGAAGGCGAACACCGCACGGCTCGTCGCGACATCGATGGCCTCGTGACGCGCGCGCGGATCCGCCACGCGTTCGAGCGCGAGCGCGAGCGCCTGTTCGAGCTCGACTTGCGGATCCATGTGCGGCACGCTCACGCTCCGGGACGCGACGCCTCGACGCTCTGCCACGCTTCCTGCAAGCGTGCGAGGACCTTGCGCGCCTCGGCGACGGGGAGCGCCGACTCGGTGCGCTGCGCCTCGCGCAGGCGATCCTCGACGAACAAGTACAGCTGCTCGAGGTTGTCGGCCACGCCGGGCGCGGCTTCCTTCTGCAGCGCACAGCGCAGCTCGGCCACGATCGCGTCGCTGCGCGCGAGCAAGCCAGCCCAGCGCGACCCGGGGCCACCGGGTGTCTCGCTGGCGGAGAGATCGAGGAAGCGCACGGCGCCCGCATACAAGAGGCGCACGATCTTGATCGGCGGGGCGTTCTCGAAGGCGGCTTCGCGGTACGCGCCGGCGGCAGAGCGGGAATCCATGGTGCGGGAACTCGTGGAGATCAGCGGTTGAGGTAGGCGGACTGGCTCTGGAGCTGGGCCATCAGGCTCTCGAGCGAGGCGAAGCGGCGCGTGAGCTGCTCCTGCAGGCGATCGATGCGCAGCTCGCGCTGCTCGATGCGCTCGTTGATGCCCTTGATGTTCGCGTTGAGCGTCTCGACGCGCGCATCGAACACGCCCTTGTAGAAGTTGCCCGACTGGTCGCCATAGCTCTTGACGACCTTGTCGAGCTCGCGCGCGAGATCGTCACCGAGGCCGGTGTCCGGTGTCATGTCGAAGTAGTAGCGCGGCGTACCGATGGTGGCGCCCATGTTGTCGAAGCCGTCGGTGTCCGCGAACAGGTCGGCGAACTTGGCGAGGTCCGCGTCCATCTTCGCGTCCATGACCTTGTCGTTGATCTTGAGCGAGCCGTCCGACTGGGACTCGACGCCGACCAGACGCAGGGTGCCGTAGCCGGAGGTGTCCGCAGCGGCCTGAGCCGCCGATTGCCCGAAGAGCACGCCCGAGAGCGTGCGCTGGATCGTCTTGAGCGCCGTCTCGCCAAACAGCGCTCCCCCAGGGCCCTTCTCGAGGTCGTACTTGTTCTGGTCGCGCACGAACTTGGCGACTTCGTTGTAGGCGTCGACAAACTCCTTCACCTTGCCCTTCACCGCGGCCTTGTCGGCCTCGACGGTGAACTGCACGGTCTTCGCAGGATCCGCGTCGAGCAGCGAGATCGAGACGCCCGTGATCACATCGTCGAAGTCGTTGTCGGTGCGCTCGACGGTCAAGCCGTCGATCACGGCGATCGCGTTGCTCCCGACACTGATGTTGTTGGAGCTCTGCGCCACGCCCTGCGCGTTGGGCGGCGCCGCGTTGATCGAGAGGTTGGTGACTGTCGTGGCGAGCGAGCCGATGCGATAGTCCTTGCCCGTCTGCTTGGCCGTGAGCACGAGCTGCCAGCTCGGAGCCGCGCTCGTGCCCGCGTTGACGACCGTGGCCGCGACCTTGTCTGTCGCGACCGTGTTGATCTTCGACGCGATGTCGTTGAGGGACGATGTCGCCGCATCCATCGTCGCGGTGTAGGTCTGGCCGTCGTAGGTGAACGAGACCGTCTGCCCGTCGACCGTGCCGAGGTCCGTCTCGGGATCGCTCACCCCGTTGAAGGCCCAGCGGTCCGTCGTCGCGACTTGCTGCACGACGAGGGAGTGCGAGGCCGCCACGGCAGAGCCGCTCGCCGAGATCGTGGCCAGACCCTCTTCGCTCTGGCTCACCTTGAAGGCGAGGAACCCCGCGAGCGAGCCGAGCGCGTTGGCCTTGGTGCGCAGCGCATCGACCTTGCCACGGAAGGTGTTGAGCAGGTTGATCTTGTCCTGCTGGCCCTTCTTCTTCGACTCCATCTGCTGGATGGGTACGCGCTCGACGGCGAGCAGTGCGTCGATGATCGCGCGCGTGTCGAGGCCGCTTCCGAGGCCGCCAATGCTGATCGGGGGTGTCATGCGCTTGCTCCGTCGGCCCCGGATGGGGCACGCTCGGTTATCGGCGCGAGCGCGAAAGCGCGTTAACGCGTTCCACGCAGGCCTTTCAGGTCGGAAAGATTTTCGGCCCCGATCGATGCAACCGGCGCGACCCCCCGTGCCGGGGAGCCGCGCCGCCCTCTTCGTCCACAGGACGATTCCGTTGCTAGGCCTAGACCAGCAGGCGCAGCGCGAGCTGCGGCTGGACATTGGCTTGCGACAGTACGCTGATGGCAGCTTGCTGCAAGATCGAGTTGCGCGTCAGGTCGCTCGTCTCCGTGGCGACATCGACGTCGCGGATGCGGCTCTCGGCGGCCGAGAGGTTCTCGCGCGTGTTCAGGATCGACGAGATCGCGCTCGTCATGCGGTTCATCTGCGCGCCCAGCGTGCCGCGGGCGGCGGTCACCGAGTCGACGGCGGTATCGATGGCCGAAAGCGCCGTCGACGCGTTCGCGGAGCTCGTCACCGACAGCGAGCCCAGCGAGAGGCCCGTGGCCGTCGTGTCGGAGAGCGAGAGCCCGATCGTCTGGCCCGAGTCGATGCCGACCTGGATGTTGAGGCTCGTGGTCGAGCCGTCGAGCAGGTTGACGCCGTTGAATGTCGTCTGTGCGGCGACACGGTCGATCTCCGTGACCAGCGCCTGGAACTCGGTGTCGAGCGTGGCGCGATCGGCGGTGGTCAGTGTGCCGTTGGAAGCCTGCACCGCAAGCTCGCGCATGCGCGTCAGGTTGTTGCTGACCTCCTGCAGAGCGCCTTCGGCGGTCTGCGCCAGCGAGACGCCGTCCTGCGCGTTGCGGCTCGCGACGGTGAGGCTGCGGATCTGACCGCGCATGCGCTCGGAGATGCCGAGGCCGGCGGCGTCGTCGGCAGCGGTGGCGATGCGAAGACCCGACGAGAGACGGGCGAAGTTGCCCTGTAGGCGGCTGCTGACGGCGCCGAGGTTGCGCTGGCTGGTGAGCGCGGCGACATTGGTGTTGACTCGAAGACCCATGTGACTGGTTTCCTTTGGGGGTTGGCGGTCCGTGGTGATGAGGAGACATCGCACCGCTCCGACCGGAGACAGCCCTTCCCTTAGGAACCGCGAGCTCTCGCTGGCACGGGGAAACCTCGCGGGATGGGCAGCGCTCCGGAGGCCCGATGGCGTCCGGGACCCCGCCGCAGCTTCGACCCCCTCCCCACCCATGGGGGCGAAGCGCGAAACCGTGGCGTGGTGCCGCTCGTCATCCCGCGCGCCCGCACTCTCGTGCGCACTGCGGCATGCCTCGCGGCAGGCGTTCCTTCGGAAGCGTCGTTTCGCGCTCGACAGGAAATCCCATTTCCAGGGGCAGGCCCGCTCGCGGGGCGCGAAAAAATGGCGCGGGCACCGCGCCGCGCGAGCGCGGTGCGGTGCCCTTCGAGCCGTCCTTCCTGGCCCCCTCAGCTACGAATAGCCAGGGTTTCGGGCTGGGACCGGTTCCCGCCGGGGGGGAGCGCGAGAAGCGCGGGAACCCTTCCTTGTCTCGTCCTGCTCGGGATCAACGGAGCAGCGACAGCGCGAGCTGCGGCTGCACGTTGGCCTGCGACAGGACGCTCACGGCGGCCTGCTGCAGGATCGAGTTGCGAGTCAGGTCGGCGGTCTCGATCGCAACGTCCACATCACGGATGCGGCTCTCGGCGGCCGAGAGGTTCTCGCGCGTGTTGAGGATCGAGGAGATCGCGCTCGTCAGACGGTTCTGCGACGCGCCGAGCGTGCCGCGGGCCGTCGTGACGCTGTCGATCGCCGAGTCGATCGTCGCAAGGGCGCTCGCGGCGTTGGCGGCCGTCGTGACGTCCGCGGCGCCGATCGACAGACCCGTCGAGGTCGTGTCCGCGAGGCTCAGGCCGATCGTCTCGCCCGAGTCCGTGCCGACCTGGATGCTGAGCGAGGTCGTCGAGCCGTCGAGCAGGTTCACGCCGTTGAACGTGGTCTGGCTCGAGACGCGATCGATCTCGGTGACGAGCGCCTGGAACTCGGTATCGAGCGTGGCGCGGTCGGCCGTGGTCAGAGTGCCGTTGGAAGCCTGAACAGCCAGCTCGCGCATGCGGGTCAGGTTGTTGCTGACTTCCTGTAGCGCGCCTTCCGCGGTCTGCACGAGCGAAACGCCGTCTTGCGCGTTGCGGCTCGCGACCGTGAAGGAGCGCACCTGAGCGCGCATGCGCTCGCTGATGCCGAGGCCCGCGGCGTCGTCAGCGGCAGTCGCGATGCGCATGCCGGACGACAGGCGGGCGAAGTTGCCCTGGAGCCGACCAGTGACGGCCCCGAGGTTGCGCTGGCTGGTGAGCGCAGCGACGTTGGTATTGACACGAAGTCCCATGATATTTCGATTCCTGTTGGAAAGAGGGTTGTGACGCAGTGGCAGTCAAAAGCCCGAGCGACTGGCTCCTCGATTTCACTTCCGCTGCGTCGCCCCCGCCGCCTGCGAACGCTCGCCTGCGGTCAGAGGCCGGAAGTGACCGGCGCCCGGGTGTTCTCGTTGGAACGCGCTGCCGGCCGAGACCCTCATCTGGGGTTCGCGCAGGCGGCGCGCGGTGCTCGTCGTGCGGCTTGCGCCGCGCGGAATCAGCCTTGCAGCAGCGAGAGCGCGAGCTGCGGCTGCGTGTTGGCCTGCGCGAGGACGCTCACGGCGGCCTGCTGCAGGATCGAGTTGCGCGTCAGGTCCGCGGTCTCGATCGCCACATCGACATCGCGGATGCGGCTCTCGGCGGCCGAGAGGTTCTCGCGCGTGTTGAGGATCGAGGAGATCGCGCTCGTCAGGCGGTTCTGCGCGGCGCCGAGAGCGCCGCGAGTCGTCGTGACGTTGTCGATCGCCGAATCGATCGCGGTCAGCGCGGTGGCGGCGCCTGCGGCCGTCGCCACGTCCTCGCCGGCGATGCTGAGCGCCGTGGCGGTCATGTCGGCCAGACTGACCGTGATCGTCTCGCCGGAGTTGTTGCCGACCTGCACGCTGAGCGTGGTCGTCGTGCCGTCGAGCAAGTTCACGCCGTTGAAGGTGGTCTGGCTCGAGACGCGGTCGATCTCGGTGATCAGCGCCTGGAACTCGGTGTCGATCGTGGCGCGGTCCTGCGTGGTGAGGGTGCCGTTGGAGGCCTGAATCGCCAGCTCACGCATGCGCGTCAGGTTGTTGTTGACTTCCTGCAGCGCGCCTTCGGCGGTCTGCGCGAGCGAGACGCCGTCCTGCGCGTTGCGGCTGGCGACATTGAGCGAGCGCACCTGAGCGCGCATGCGCTCGGAGATGCCCAGGCCAGCGGCATCGTCGGCGGCCGTCGCGATGCGCATGCCGCTCGAGAGCCGACCGAAGTTGCCGGAGAGACGCTGGCTGACGCCAGCTAGGTTGCGTTGAGCCGTCAGGGCGGCGATGTTGGTATTGACACGAAGTCCCATTGCAGTTTCCTTTTGTAGCTGGGGTTACGGAACCACCTCCGCGGCTGGACACACCGCGGAGGAGTGCGGGAGAGGACCGATCGCGCGAGCTTTGGGTGAGCGCGCGGCGCGAGCTGCGCTCGCGTGCAAAGGCACGCTCGTCGCGCGAGGCGGAGCGGAGGGGAAGCGTCTTTGCGCGCGGCGCGCGATGGGGCGCGCTCGCGGAGCTGCTCGTTCGGTCAGAACTACTGAAAAGAGCTTTGGGGGGGACGGGGAGGGCCAACGAGGCCCTCCCCCACAGCGACCGGCACAGGGGCCGGATCGTCTTGAATCAACGGCCTTGGAGGAGGCTGAGCGCGAGCTGCGGCTGCACATTCGCCTGCGCGAGCATGGCGACCGCGGCTTGCTGCATGATCGTGTTGCGGGTGAGGTCCGCGGTTTCGGTCGCGATATCGACATCGCGGATGCGCGACTCGGCGGCGGCGAGGTTTTCCGAGGCGTTCGCAATCGACGAGATCGCGGACTGCAGGCGGTTCTGGGCCGAGCCGAGCGCGCCGCGAGCGGTCGTGACCAGGTCGACGGCAGCATCGATCACCGCGAGCGCGGCCGAGGCACCCGAGGGCGTGCCGACCGTCAGACCCGAGAGGCTGAGCGCGGTGGCGGTCGCGTCCTGCAGCGAAACCGTGATCACCTCGCTCGAGTTGATGCCGGCCTGCAGGTCGAGCGAAGTCGTCGTGCCATCGATCAGCTGCACGCCGTTGAATGTCGAGGTGGTCGAGATGCGATCGATCTCGTTGATCAGCTCCTGGTACTCGGTGTCGAGCGTCGCGCGGTCCGCGTTCGAGAGCGTGCCGTTCGCGGCCTGAATCGACAGCTCGCGCATGCGGTTCAGGATGCTGTTGACTTCGTTGAGCGCGCCTTCCGCGGTCTGGACGAGCGAGATGCCGTCCTGAGCGTTGCGCTGCGCCGCGCCGTAGCTGCGGATCTGGGAGCGCATGCGCTCGCTGATGCCGAGGCCGGCGGCGTCGTCCGACGCGGTCGAGATGCGCAAGCCGCTCGAGAGGCGCTTGAAGTTGCCCATCAGGCGCGTGCTGACGGAACCGAGGTTCCGCTGTGCATTCATCGAGGCGATGTTCGTGTTGACTCGGAGGCCCATGTTTCCTGTTTCCTGTGCTGAGGGTTGTTGGGGTCGCTGTGTGTTCCGTGCCCGTGCGGTCCAATCCCGCTGGCGAGCACGGAGCGGTTCTCGGAGGAGCAGGCGATCCCTGAAGCGCTCGGGGAGAAATTCCTCTCACTGGGTGCGCGCACTCGCGCGCGGCGGCCTGTTCAATAGGAGTCAGCCCATGGCGAGCGAGAGCGGCAGCAGCTGGAAGAAATTGCGTGTCCACGCCGCGCGTGCCGCGGCTTCGTCGAGCTCGTCCGTGCTCATCGTGGCTCCGCCGGGCACGCCCTCGCTCGAGCTCGCCCGAGAGATCCACGCGCTCTCGCCGCGCGCGGCCGCACCGTTCGTGCATGTCGATGCGCGGCGCGAACGGGGCGCCAATCCGAGCACGGCGCTCGTCGAGGCGCGTGGCGGGACGCTCTTGCTCGAGCGCGTCGAGTACTGTGACGACGCCGCTCAGGCTGCCTTCGCACACGCGCTGCTCGCGCGCCCTGCGGCGCGCGTGATCGCCACGCTGCCCACGCCGCCGGAGCGGCTGCGCAAGGCGCTGCGCGAGGAGCTGCTCTACCGGCTCAACGGACTCGCGCTCTCGATCCCGCCCCTGCGCGAGCGGCCGCAGGAGGCGCTCGAGCTCGCGCTCGAAGTGCTGGCGAAGGAACTTCCACACGCGCGCCTCGGCGCCTGTGCGCAACGGCACATCCTCGCGCACGACTGGCCCGGCAACGAACACGAGGTCGTGTGGCTCGTGGGGCGCGCGGCGCTCGTGTGCGACTCGGACACGCTTCTGGCGCACCACCTGCTCTCACGACCGGAGCGCGACGAGCCCGCGGGGAGCGCGCTCACGGTAGAGGCTCGCTCCCTGCGCGAAGTCGAGGAGCTGTTGATCCGCCGGGTGCTCGAGGAGCAGGGCGGCAACCGCAGCCAAGCCGCTCGCGTGCTCGGGCTGCACCGCGCCACCTTGCACCTCAAGCTGCGCGCCTACGGCATCGTCTCGCGCGCAGACTGAGCGGGGCAGGGCAGAGGGCGGGACGGCCTTCCCTGATTCAGGAAGAACCTGCCGGGGTAGCCATTCCTCGCTTCAAGGAAAAATCGTCCACGGTCGAACTCTCTGGACGACATGGCCTCCGACCCGCTCGTCCCCACGACCGGCAAGCTGCACGCTCAGCTCGCCACCGGCACGCCTCCGCCGGAGACCGACGAGGATCTGTTCAACTTCGTCGAGGTCCGTCAATCCGCTGCGCCCCAGCCGGCCCTGCCCAAGAACGAGCCCGCCGCCGTGGTGCCGAGCACGCTCGCCCATGTCGATGCGCCCTCCGCGCCGACCCCGGGCGCAGCGCCGCCCGCCCCGCAGGCCGCTCCCGCACCGAGCGCCGAGCACGCGCGCTTCTCGATGTCCCCGCTCGCCACGGCGCTCTTCGCCGCCGTGCTCGTCGCCAATGTGGCCCTGATGGCCTTCGCGTGGAACTCGGTCAACGCGACCCGTGACCTCGTCCTCGATGTCGCTCACGATGTGCGAGAAGCCAGCACGGACCTGCGCAACGAGTCCAATCAGCGCAGCGCCGCTGCCGCGCGCGCCTCCGAGCCGGCCTTCGGCGCCCTGCCCGAGGGCTTCCGCACGCTCGAGCTCGCGCGGGAACGCGTCGCGCAGGGCGAGCACATCCGCGCCCGTCGCATGCTCCACGGCCTGCTCGCTGTGATCGACCGCGTCGAGCAGCCCGCGCGCGAGGAAATCGAGGCTCGCGCAGGCTTCCTGATCGCCGACAGCTACCGGCTCGAAGCCGACGCCCTCGCGCGCAACACGGAGCAGGGCCGGTGAAGCTCGCCCTCGCCGCACTGCTGCTCGTCGCGCCCCAGACGCGCGAACTGCGCCACGAGCTCTCGGCCGTCGAACGCGACGGCGAACGCTTGTGCACGATCCACGCGGACAACGCGCTGCTCCACGAGCTCATGGGCGATCTTGCTCGCGAAGCCGACCTCGATCTGCAAGGACTCGACGCGAGCACGAGCCGCACGCTCGTCAGCGTCGACCTGCGCGATCGCCCGCTGCGCCAAGCCGTGCGCTTCATCGCTGGGTCCGTCGGCCTCGAGGCCGAAGTGCGCGGCGGTGTGCTCATGCTCCGGCCGAACCTCGACGGCACGGTGGATGCCGACGCGCACTACCAAGCGTCGCTCGCGGTTTCCGTCGCGACGCTGCGCGACTTCGCGGACCACGAGCTCGCTCCCCAAGCGCTGCGCGATCAGGCCATCATCGAGGAGCGGCGCGGGAACTTCTTTGCCGCACGCGCGCGCTACGACGAGCTGGTCGGGCGCTACTCCGACTCCACGCTCGCCAACGACGCGCTGTTCGCTGCCGGCAACCTGCTCTTGCGCGAAGAGGCATGGCAGGATGCCGCGGATCGCTTCTCCGAGCTTTTGCGCAGCGAGCGCGAGCACGGACTCGAGATCCCCGCGCGCCTCGAACTCGCCTGGTGCGTCGTGCGCCTCGGCCAGCACGAGCGCGCGCTGTACATGATCGACGCCATCGATGCGCTCGACAGCGCAGCGTCGCGGCACGAGGAACTGCGGCGCAAGCAAGTGCGCGTGCGCGCACTCGCCGGCATCGGCCAAGGCGAGAAGGCGCTCACGCTGCTCGACGAGATCGACACGCAGCTCGCAGGTCCCGCGGACCGTCGCGAGTCGCTCGAGCTGCGCGCGCTCGCCTGCACGGCCGCCGGACAACACGGCAACGCCGCTCGCGCGTGGCTCGCCCTCTCGCAGCTCTGCGAGGGGCCGCGCAGGGACGCGGCCTTGCTCGCCGCAGCGACCGCCGCGCTCGACACGAACGACGAAGTCGGCGCCCTGTTCGCGGCCGAGGCCGCGCGCAAGGACGGCGTCCTTCTCGATGATGTCGTGCGCGCTGCGCGCGCGGCGCTCGGGCTCGACGCGCACGCCGCTGCCGCCGAGTCGAAGGCGCTCGAGCGCGCCGAGCGACTGTGCGACGGCGGCTCGTTCGCGGAATCGCTCAAGCTGCTGCGCGAAATCGCCGCGCAACTCGGCACATTCGAGGAGGCGCTGCGCGCACGCTTCGCGCGTTGCCACGCCCGCGCCCTCTCGCAGGAAGTCGGCGTCGACGCCGCACTCACGCATCTGCGCGAGCACCTGGACTCGATCCGGTCGCCCGAGCTGCGCCGCGAACTCTACTTGCTCACCGGCGAGCTGCTCGAAGGCGTGGGTCGCATCGAGGAGGCCATCGAGGCCTATCGGGGGCGAATCTGATGTTGAAGTTCAACTACGCGCTCAACCTCGGCCTGGCCACGCTGCTCGTGGTCCCGGCCGTGACACTCGGCTCCGGCGGCGAGGACTCGCTCGAGGCCACGCTGCAGCGCACGCTCAAGGCGCTCGACCAGCTGGCCGCGGTCGAGCAGCGCCTGCAGAGCGGCGATGCAACGGCGATCCCGACCGTGATCGCCGCCACGGAGGCTGCGCTGCCCACGCCCGCCGGAAAGCCCGGCGCGCGCGATGCACTGCTCGACACGCTGCGCAATGACATCGCGCGCCTGCAGGGCGATGCGGAGCGCCTCGAGAACGCCGAACTGGCCGACAGACTGCCGGCCGCAACCGCGCCGACCGGCCCGCCCAGCGCGGTGACGAACGACGCTCCCGCGACGACGGGCCTCGACGATGCGCTGCGTGCGCGTCTGGCGGTCAGCACGGTCGCCAGCGCACCCCGCGAGCAGGACACGACCGCTCCGACGCCGACGAGTGGCGCAGCTCGCTCCTTCGAGCAGGCGGGCTACTACGCCGACGCGCTGCACCTCGGCCGCGCCTGCTACCGCCAGGGCCGCTACGCCGAAGCTCTCGCAACATTCGAGCTGCGGCTCGACGACATCGAGTGCTCGTACTGGCGCGCGCGCACGCTCGAGAAGCTCGGACGAGATACCGACGCCATCGCCGGCTTCGGAGCCGTGCTCGCGCGCAAGGACGCCGGCGCGCTCGCCGAGCGCGCTCGCGAAGACCTCGAATTCCTGCAGTGGCGTGTCGACTTCGAGAAGCGCAGCGCCGGCAAGGAGAAGCGCCCGTGACGCCCGCGAGCCAGCAGCAACTGCCGGAGCTCGACCTCGAGCGCGCGATGCGCGACCTCGAGAGCCTCGGTGCCAGCCTGACCACGAGCTACCGCTCGCTGGAAGAGCGCGCGCGGCGCGTCGAGCAAGAGCTCGCCGTCGCCAACCGCGAGCTCGCGCGCAAGGTCGCCGAGCTCGACGAAGTGAAGGCCGGCCTCGAAGCGGTGCTCGCCGCGCTCCCCACAGGAGTGCTCGTGCGCGACGCCGACGGTCACATCGTGCGCGCCAACGCCGCGGCACTCGTCGTGCTCGGCGTGGACGAGAGCGCGGTTCTCGGTCGCGAGTCGACGGAGTTCGACGGGCGTGACGACGAGTGGATCGAGCACGAAGCGGTGCGCCCCGACGGCTCGCGCCGCGTCGTGGCCTCGCGGCGCTCGGTGGTCGCACGCGACCTGCGCGCCGGCGGCGAACCTGCCGGCACGGTCGAGATCCTCGACGATCGCACGCGCGTGGTCGAGCTCTCCGAGCGCCTCCACGCCATGGACAAGCTCACGGCGATGGGCGACATGGCCAGCGGCATCGCGCACGAACTGCGCAACCCGATGATGGCGGTCAAGGGCTTCGCCGAGATGCTCGCGCCGCGTCTTCCGGAGGGCAGCAACGAGCGCCGCTGGGCCGGCATGATCGTCGAGGGTTCCGCCGAAGCCGAGACGATTCTCGCGAGCATGATGTCGCTCGCGAGCCCCGACAAACTCGCGCTCGACTCGGTCGACGCGCACGAGCTCGCGCGCGCGGCCCTGCGCCTCGCACGCCTCGGCGCCGAGCGCGATGGAGTGTGCCCCGTCGAGCTCACGACCACGGTCGATTGCCCGACTTTCTCCGGCGATCGCATCAAGCTCCGTCAGGCGTTGCGGAACTTGCTCGCCAACGCGATTCAGGCTCAGCCCCGAGGCGGTCGCGTGCACCTCGCGATCGCGCGCGAGGGCGACGAAGTGGTCGCGCGCGTGCAGGATGCCGGCCCTGGCATCTCGCAGAAGCTGGCGCGCCGCGTGTTCGAGCCGTTCTTCACCACGCGCGCCGAAGGCACCGGCCTCGGGCTCGCGCTAGTCCAGCGCATCGCCGTGCTCCACGGCGGTCGCGTCGAGATTTCGTCCCTTCCATCCCCCTTTGGGGGCGCAGAAGTGCGCCTCCATCTTCCCTTCCGCAACTAAAGACATGTCTATCCAGAAGATCCTTGTCGTCGACGATGACAACCTGTCCCGCCAGTTCCTCGTCGAGGCGGTCAAGAGCCTCGGCTTCCAGGTCGCGGTCGCCCGCGACGGCAACGAGGGGTTCGAGCAAGTACGCAATACGAGCCCCGACATCGTGCTGACCGACCTGCGCATGCCGGGTTCGGACGGCCTGCAGCTCGTCGAGCGCCTGAAGAACGAGAAGCCGGGTCTGCCGGTCGTCGTGATCACGGCGCACGGCACGGTCGAGACGGCCGTGCAGGCCATGCGCCGTGGCGCGGTGGACTTCCTCATGAAGCCCTGCACCGCCGACACGCTGCAGCTGGTGCTGCAGCGCATCGAACGCACCTCGAAGCTCGAGCGCGAGAACGAGTACCTGCGCCAAGAAGTGCTCGGCGCGGGCTCGCGCACGATCGCGGAGAGCCCGACCATGCAGGAGACGGTGCACTCGGCGCAGCGCGTCGCGAAGAGCAAGGGCACGGTGCTCGTCACCGGCGAGAGCGGCACCGGCAAGGAGCACATCGCCCAGATGATCCATCAGGAGTCGAACCGCGCAAGCGCGCCGTTCGTGCGCGTCAACTGCGCGGCGCTCTCCGAGAACCTGCTCGAGAGCGAGCTCTTCGGCCACGAAAAGGGCGCCTTCACGGGCGCGATCAAGAGCCGCGAGGGCCGCTTCGAGCTCGCCGACGGCGGCACGCTGCTGCTCGACGAGATCGGCGAGATCTCGCCGGCGCTGCAAGCCAAGCTGCTGCGCGTGCTCGAGGAAGAGGAGTTCGAGCGCGTCGGCGGCACGGCGACGATCAAGGTCGATGTGCGCGTGATCGCGACCACCAACCGCGACCTCGCCGCCGAGGTCAAGGCCGGTCGCTTCCGCGAGGACCTCTACTACCGCCTCCATGTTCTGCCGCTCCACGTCGCGCCGCTGCGCGAGCGCTCCAACGACGTGCTGCCGCTCGCGCGCCACTTCCTTGCGCACTTCGCCCGCGCGCACGGCCTCAACGAGCTCGCGCTCTCGGCGGCCACCGAGCAGAAGCTGCTCCAGTGGCCGTGGCCGGGCAATGTGCGCGAGCTCGAGAATGTGCTGCAGCGCGCGGTCGTGTTGAGCCAGGGCACGATGATCGAGCCCACCGACATCGCCTTCGGCGCCGCCACCGGACCGGTCAGCGTGTTGCCGGGCGGTGCCGCGTCGACCCCGGTCGCGCCGGCGTCGCTCGCCAACCGTCCGCTCGCGGACATCGAGCGTGAGGCGATCCTCGAGACGCTCGCCTCGACCGGCGGCAACAAGACGGAAGCCGCGCGGCGCATGGGCGTGAGCGCACGCACGCTCTCCAACAAGATGAAGCTCTGGCGCCAGCTCGGCCTCGTCGCCTGAGAAGAGACGAAGGAGCATCCCCATGGAAGCCGGAAGCACGGGCAATGTCGACCTCCTGATGCGGCTCATGAACGCCACCGCCGAGCGGTCGCGCGTCATCTCGAGCAACATCGCGAATGTCAACACGCCCGGCTACCGGCGTCAGGTGGTGCAATTCGAAGGCCTGCTGCGCGACGCCCTCGAGTCCGGGAAGGGCGGGCTCGAGGGCGTGCAGCCGGACATCGTCGAGGACACGCTCACCCCCGCGCGTCCCGACGGCAACAACGTCAATCTCGAGCTCGAGCTCAACGCCGAGCGCCAGAACCGCCTCTTGTACGAGACATATGCGGCGATGCTGCAGAGCCACTTCGACTTGATCGACACCTCGATCCAGAGCGGGCGCTAGCCACAGCCCGCGAGGCCTGAACCATGGACGGAGTGAACAACCTCTTCAGCGGAATGCGCATCGCGGCCACCGGCATGTCGGCCGAGCGCGTGCGCATCGACACGGTCGCCAAGAACATCGCCAACGCCACGGTCACCAAGACCCCCGGAGGCACCCCCTACCGCCGCGAGGTGGTCGAGTTCGAGCCCATCCTGCGCCAGCTCGAGGGCGGCGGCACGGAGAACGCCGGAGTGCGCGTGCGGGCCGTCTCCGAGGACACCCAGACCCCCTTCCAGCGGGTCCCCGACCCCTCCCATCCCGATGCTGACACTGCGGGCTGGGTCTCCTACCCGAACGTCAACACGACGCGGGAAATGGCCGATCTGATCACTGCCATGCGTGCCTACGAGGCCAACCTGCAAGCGCAGGACGGTTTCGTGCGCATGGCGGAGCGCGCGCTGCGCCTTCTCCAGTGACCTGAACACGGCTGATCCCGATGATCCAAGGCGTAGGACAAGGCGGACTCGCGAAGGCGGCCATCGAGGCCGCGCTGGCCTCGATGCAGCGAGGCGCGAAGGTCGAGGGCGCCCTGCCGCGCGTGGGCGACAGCCTGCCTGGCGTGGCCGCCCCCACCGCAAGCCCGAGCTTCTCCAGTGCGCTCGCGCAGGGCCTCACTCGCGCCGACGAGACGATCAAGGCCTCCGAGGCCCTGCCTCTGGACCTCCTCTCCGGCAAGGTCGGCGACTTCCACGAGGTCGCGGGTCAGCTCAAGCAGTCGGAGCTGGCCTTCAAGTTCAGCCTCGAGGTGCGCAACAAGCTGATCGATGCGTACCGCGAAACCATGCGGATGAGCGTGTGAGGTAGGACCGGATGAACTTCGAATTCAACAACCTCCTCGACGCCGCCGTGAAGGCCCCCGCGCGCACCAAGCTCGTGGTGGCGCTGTCGCTCGTCGCAGTGCTCGCGGCCTTCGGCATCGGCAGCTGGATCTCGGCGCAGCCGCACTTCGTCAAGCTCTACACGAACCTGTCCGACACCGAGCGCGTCGCCGTCGAAAAGGCCCTCGCCGAAGCGCAAGTGCGCTACCGCGTCAGCGACTTCCCCGGTCCGTTCGTGATCTACGTCGACGAGCCGCAGTTCGACTCGGCGCAGATCGCGGTGGCGCTGTCGGAATCGCTCAAGAGTCGCCCGGACGGCATCGACGCCGGTGCCTCGGGCGCGTCGACCATCTTCCTCTCCGCTGGCGAGCGCGCGCAGAGCATGCAGAAGCGCGAGTGGCAGGAGACCGAGCGGCTGCTCGAGCAGCTCGAGTTCGTCACCGCCGCCACGGTCACCACCTCGATGCCGGACACATCGCCGCTGCGCGCGAAGAAGCCGGTGCAAGTCTCGGTCGCGCTCGCGCTGAAGGGCGCCGCGGAACTGAGCGTGGAGCAGGCCGCCAATGTGGCGAAGCTCGTGCGCTTCCGCTTCGGCGTCCCCGCCGAAAATGTGATCATCACCGACCAATCGGGCCGCACGCTGCACGATCCGAGCGCCGACCAGGACTCGGGCCGCACCGCGCGCGAGTTCCTCGCGCAGGCCGAAGCCTACGAGCGCGAGCTCGCGACGAAGGCCAATCGCCACCTCGAGCAGACCTTCGGCGCGCGCAAGGCGCTGGTCACGGTCACCTCGCAGTGGAACTACGACCAGAGCACGATCGTCGACGAGAAGATCGATCCCGAGACGGTCGCGGTGCAGGTCGACACGAAGGAAACTCAGACGCCGCTCGGCTCCGGCTCGGGTGCAGGTGGGGCGACGGGCGTCGCCGCCAACGCGCCCACGGAGTTCGGCAACGAATCCGCTGCGGTGCCCACGGCCGCCACGGGCTCGTCGGCGTCGTCGGTCTCGAAGACCAAGGACAACAAGACCACCTACGAGACGAGCCGCTTGCGCACGCAGACCGTGCGCACCGTGCCGCGCCTCGAGCGCCTGTACGTCTCGCTCGTGCTCGACGAGAGCCTCGCGGCGCGCAAGGCCGAGATCCAGAAGATCGTCGAGGCCGCCGTCGGATTCGACGCCGAGCGCCAAGACGTGATCGGCGTCACCACGACCGCGTTCGTTGCTCCGGAAGTGGTCGCGGGCGAGCCGTCCGCACAGGGCTCGACGCCCGCTGCGACGCCGGTCGAGGACGAGGGTCCGAGCGCCATGACGCAGCTGCTGATCGAGCGCGGCGTCGAGATCGCGGCCGCAGTCGCGTTCCTCGCGCTGCTCTTCACCAGCCTGCGCGGCAGCCGCAAGGGCACGACGGAAGCCGCGAGCGCGGGTGCAGCAGCGGGCTCTGGCAGCTCCGAACCGAGCATCGACCCCGAGGCGCTCGCCCGCGCGCAGATCGAGGAGCTCGTGCGCACCGACCCGCGCAAGGTCGGCGAAATCCTCTCGCGCTGGGTCGACGAGAAGTCCACCGCCAAGGTCTAGCCCGTGGGTTCCAGCAAGGAAATGAGCGGCGCCCAGAAGGCGGCCGCGTTCCTGATGAGCCTCGACAAGGAGGCTGCGGCGAACGTCATCAAGAACATCGACGAGAAGGTGATCGTCGAGGTGGTCGAGGCGATGGCGCGACTCGAAGCGGACATGGTCGCCGTCGAGGCCGTGCGCGCGCTCGACCGCGAGTTCGTGAAGAGCCTGCGCAAGCCGCGCGCCACGCGCCTGCGCAGCGAAGACGAGCTGCGCACGATGCTCGAACAGACGCTCGGCAAGTCACAGGCCGGCGAGCTGTTCAAGAAGATCCAGCAGCGCCTGCTGCACGAGCGCCCGTTCCTCGCGATCGAGAAGGAGCCCGCGGACCTGATCCTGCGCGCGCTCTCGCACGAGTCCGACGCGGTCGCCGCGCTGGTGCTCGCGCACCTCGACCCGTCGCTCTCCGCCGAGCTGCTCGGCCTGATGGACGGCGAGCGCGCGCTGGCGATGATCCGCCGCATGGCGACGCTGGTCCCGCCGAGCTTCGAGACGCTCGTCGCGATCGCGCAGGACCTGCAGGCCCGCGTGCGCGAAGCCGGAAGCGGCCCCGTCGCGCCGGATACGGGCGCGCGTTTGCGCACGATCGCCGAGGTGCTGAACTACAGCCAGCCCGAGGTCGAGAAGACCGTCCTAGACGGCATCCACCGCGACGACGCCAAGATGGCGACCAACATCCGCGAGTTCATGTTCACGTGGGAGAACCTCGCGGACCTGGACAGCCGCGCGATGCAGAAGGTGCTCGGCTCCGTCGACACGCGCACGCTGGCGATCTCGCTCAAGGGCTCGTCCGCCGCCGTCGAGCAGAACATCATGGCCAACCTGAGCGCGCGCGTTCGCGACATGGTCAAGGACGAGCGCGAGATCGCGGGTGCGATGAGCGTGCGCGACATCCAGGCTTCGCGCGCGGAGATCATGAAGGCCGTCCGCACCCTGATGGAGTCCGGCGAGTTCCGCCCCGCGCGGGGAGGAGAAGACCTTGTCTCGTGAACCGCTGAGACTCGCGCTCCCCAACGCGCCTCGCTCCGTCACGCTGTGCCGCGGCGGAACCGGTTCGTTCTGGGAGAAGCGCGTCGCCCAGGCGCACGCCGAGGGCGAACGCGCGGCGAGCGCTCGCGCTGGTCGCGCACTCGAGCTCGCCGCCGCGCGTCTCGACGCTGCTCGCGAAGAAGCCGAGGCCGCGCTCGCGCGCAACGCCGTGGCGCTCGCCGTGGAAATCGCACGCATGCTGGTGCGCAAGGAACTAGTGGCGGGCACGCACAACATGGAGTCGATGGTGCGCGAAGCGCTCGCCGCCTCGGGCGCCGGTCGTGGCCCGTGCACGGTGCACCTCAATCCGGCCGACATCGCGCAGCTCGAGAGTGTGCGCTTCCGCTCCGGCACCGAGCTCGAGCCCGACGAGGCCGTGGCGCGCGGCGATGTGCATGTCGAGACTCCGCACGGCCTGCTCGTGCGCGAGAACGCCGAGGCGCTGCGCTCGATCCACGAGCGTCTGCTCGGGGAACTCTCGTGAAGCTCGACCTCGAGCGCTGCAAGCGCGCGATCGTCGAAGCGGCAGCGCCTCACTTCCGCGGCCGGATCGAGAATGTCTCCGGCGTGATGGTCGAGGCCACCGGTGTCCCCGCGGCCGTCGGCGAGCTGTGCCGCATTCGCCGCGGCCCGGTCGGGAGTCCCAATGCCTTGGTCGACGCGGAAGTCGTCGGATTCCGGGGCGCGAGCACGCTGCTCATGCCGCACGGCGACATCCTCGGCATCGCCCCGAACCAGCCCGTGATCGCGCTCAAGCGCCCGTTCTGCGTGCCGGTCGGCCGCGAGCTCCTCGGCCGCATGGTCGACGGCTTCGGCACGCCGCTGGACAACGGTCCGCGCATCCCCGAGCTCGAGCTGCGCGGCGTGCGTACGGACTCGCCCGATCCGCTCTCGCGCAAGCCCATCGTCGAGCCGCTGCAGACCGGCGTGCGCGCGATCGACGCCTTCGCCACGCTCGGTCGCGGCCAGCGGCTGGGCATCTTCGCGGGCTCCGGCGTCGGCAAGTCGACCTTGCTGGGCCAGATCACGCGCGGCACCGATGCGCAGGTGATCGTCGTGTGTCTGGTCGGCGAACGCGGCCGCGAAGTGCGCGCCTTCGTCGACGAGGTGCTCGGACCCGAGAACACGCCCAAGTCCGTGATGGTCGTCGCAACCTCCGACCGACCGCCCATCGAGCGCTTCATGGCGCCGTTCGTCGCCGTCACCGTCGCCGAGTGGTTCCGCGACCAAGGCCTCGATGTGCTGCTGGTGATGGACTCGATCACGCGCTTTGCCGCCGCTTCGCGCGAGATCGGTCTGGCAGCCGGCGAGCCGCCGACCGTGCGCGGCTTCCCGCCAAGCTTCTTCGCCACCGTGCCCAAGCTCGTCGAGCGCATGGGTCGCACGCAAAATGGCTCGATCACGGGCTTGCTCACCATCCTGCTCGATGCCGATGACGCGAACGACCCCGTGGCGGACACGCTGCGCGGTCTGCTCGACGGTCACCTCGTGCTGTCGCGCGATCTCGCCCAGCGCGGCCACTACCCCGCCATCGACGTGCTCGCGAGCCTCTCGCGCCTCTTGCCGTCGCTCTCGAACGAGGCCCAGCGCGCCGACGCGAGCGTGGTGCGCGGGCTGCTCGCTGCATGGAAGGAAGGCCGCGACTTGGTCGAGATCGGCGCCTACAAGTCTGGCACCAACGCGCGTCTCGATGCGGCGATCGCGCTGCGACCCGCGGTGGAGCTGCTGCTGCGCCAAGGTACCCACGAGACGACACGGCTCGCGGAGACGCGCGAGCTCGTCGGTCAACTCGCGCAGGCAGCCATCGCGCAGGAGCGACAGGCGAGTGAGAGCCAGACTCGCCCGCTCAAGCCCGGCGGCGCGCGCGGCGCTCCGCAGCGAGGGAAGGAGTAGCCCATGCGCCGCTTCCGCTTCCCGCTCGCGCGCGTGCAACGCTTGCGCGAACTCGGCGAAGAGCTCGCGCGCAGCGAGTTGTTCGCGGCCGAAGCGCGCCTGCACGAGTGCGGTGCGCGTCTCGAAGCGTCGCGCGAAGAGCTGCGCTCCGCCGAGGATGGCATCGCGCGGCTGCAGTCCGAGGGTGCGTTGCGCGCGGGCGAGATCATCGTCGCGCAACGCACGCTGCCGACGCTGCTGACACGCGTCGAGATCCGTCGTTCGGAATTCGCGCAGGCCGCGAGCGCCGTCGATGAGCGCCGAGCCGCATGGCAAGCAGCGCGCATCGAAGTGCGCGCCCTGGAGCGGCTCGAAGGGCGCGCCCGCGACATGTTCCGCGAGAAAGAGCGCGCCAACGAAGACAAGCAGCTGGCCGAGCAGGTCGACCGCAAGGCGGCCCTCGCCAGAAGTCCCCACGATGTCGAGAGAGACGAGTGATGAACAAGAACGCCAAAATCGCCTTGTATTCGACCGGTGGTGTCGGCGGTTTCGCCGCCGCCTATGTGCTGTTCGCGCTGATGATGGGCGCGCCGGCGCACACGATTCCCGTCATCGGAGCGCTGTTCCCCTCGCCTGCCGAGAACATCGAGAAGGCCAACAGCACGGCGCCGCTCGTCGCCAGCGAAGCGCAGAGTGGGACACGCACGGAGCGACGCGCTGCGAGCGCGGGACTGATGGACGCGTTCCAGATCCAGTCGCCGTATTCAGCCGGCGAACTCGAGGCGCTCGCGACGGAGCTCAAGCGCAAGGTCGCCGACCTCGACGCGCGCCTCGCGGCGGTCGCCGACCGCGAGAAGTCGGCGAGCGCGCGCGCGGAGCAGCTCGACGAACACTACGCGGAACTGCAGCGCTTGCAGCGTGCCCTCGAGGAGCGCGAGAAGACGCTGGCGGATCGCGAGTCGAGCGTGACCGAGTCGGACCGCGCGCGCTTGGAGCGCGAGCAGCAGGGCTGGGTGCGCCTCGGCAAGCTGTTCGCCGATGGCGACGCTGCCGAGCTCGGCACGCGCCTCGCCGAGTATGCGCCGGGTGACGCCGCGCGCATCTTGCACTCGCTCAAGCCGGCTCGCGCGAAGGAGCTGCTCGAGAATGTCGGTGCGACCAAGTGGCGCGAGTACGCCGACGCGTATCGCATGCTCGAGCCCGCGGGCGACAAGTAGCGCGACCGCTTCCCACCCTCGGGACGGCCGTCTTTGCCCGCGGAACGCGCTCCGCACCGGTTGGGGCGGCCGTCAAGCATTTCTGGGGCAGGGTCGATAGATCCGTGGCGAGACGCCACCTGAACGAGACCCCATGGACCTCATGACCCTCTTCGGCCTGGTGGGAGCGATCGGACTCCTGATCTGGGCCATCCTGCTCGGCGCCCCACTCAAGCTCTTCTACGACTTTCCCTCGGTGGTGATGGTCTGTGGAGGCGCGGCCTGCGTCACGGTGATGAGCTACCGTCCCACGGACCTCAAGAGCCTCGCCAAGGTCGGCCTGCGCGCACTGTTCTTCAAGTTGCCGACGCCGCAGGAGGAGATCGACCGCATCATCAACTACGCCAACCTCGCGCGAAAGCAAGGCCTGCTCGCGCTCGAGGCGAAGCTGCAGGAAGTCGACGACAAGTTCTTCGCCAAGGGCATTCAGCTCGTGATCGACGGATTCGCTGCGGAAACGGTGCGCGACATCATGGATCTCGAGCACAGCTTCCAGCAGCAGCGCCACGCGCAGGGCAAGAAGATGATGGAGACCATCGCCACCTTTGCGCCTGCGTTCGGAATGATCGGAACGCTCGTAGGCCTCGTGCAAATGCTCGCCAACATGTCCGATCCGAGTTCGATCGGAGCGGGCATGGCCGTCGCGCTGCTCACGACATTCTACGGCGCCGTGATCGCCAATGTGATCTGCCTGCCGCTCGCGGCCAAGCTCGACTTGCGCGCGAAGGAGGAAGCGCTCCTGCGCTCGCTCATGATCGAGGGCATCGTCGCGATCCAGTCGGGCGAGAAGCCGCAGCTCATCAAGGAGAAGCTCAAGGGCTTCCTCCCGCCGGGTGCGCGTGAGCAGGTCGGCGCCTAGCGGGGAGTGCGCCAAGCCGTGGGCAAGCACGACGTCCCCGAAGATCCGCCGCAGTCCGCACCGGATTGGATCGTCACGTTCAGCGACATGATCTCGCTGCTCGTGACATTCTTCGTGATGCTCATGAGCTTCTCGACCATCGAGGAAAACGAGGCGGCGATCATCGTCGGCGCCTTCGGGCAACGTTCGGGGGGAGTGATGGACGGCGGCCCGTCGAGCTCGGTGAGCGAGCCTCCGCGCGATCGCATGTACGCCACGCATCCGCTGCGCGGCGGAGATGTGCCCCACTCGCGCCCCGCCGAGGAGCTGCCCGAGAATCTCGAGGAAATGGGCCAGAAACTCGGTGCTGACGAGATCGAGATCGACTTCGCCGCCGCGACCGACGGCCTGTTGCTGCGCTTTGATGACGACTGCGCTTTCGAACCGGGCTCGGCGCGCGTCCCCGCGCCGCTCGCGCTTGCTCTCGCGCAGCTCGGCGATCTCCTGCAGCACTACTCGCACCTGCTCGTGATCGAGGGCCACGCGAATGCGAGCTTCGTGCCCACGGCCAGCCTGCCGGATGCAGAGGCGCTCTCTTCGGCACGCGCGGCGGCCGCCGCCCGCATCCTGCTCGACGGCAACGACCTCTCGCGCGACCTGCTGCAAATCAACGGGCTCGGCTCGCGCGACAGCCAGCGCGGCGAGTGCATCGAAGTGCGCGTGCTCTCGCTCTCGAAGGCCCGTGCGCGCGCGCTCGAGCGCGCGCGCGAGCAGCGGCTCGAGGAAGGGCGCTAGGCGTGGCCGAGTTCAAGGAAGATCCGAAAGCGGTCGTGCCGCTGTGGCTCGTGTCGTTCGGCGACATGATGACCAATGCACTGACCTTCTTCATTCTCATGGTGTCGATGGCGCATCAGCGCGACTACGGCCTGATCGCGCGGGGGCTTGGCTCGTTCGTGGTGGCGCTCAAGTCCCACGGCCTGCCGGGAATGATGAGCGAAGAGGAGAAGATCGCCGTCTTCAACGAGTTCCGTGTGCGTTTCAATCTGCCGCCCGAAGCCGATCCAGAGCGGCGCGAGTCGCTGATGAACGCGAGCAATCTCGAGCTCGTGCGCGCGGCCGCGGCGAACGCCTTGCGACCCCACGACGAGCTCTTCCAGCCCGGGGTTGCTGCCTTCGAGGCGAGCTCCACGGAGCTCTCGGAGGCCTCGCGCCGCTATCTGGACCGGCTCGCGGACACCTTGCGCCCCGGCAAGGGGCAGCTCTTGGTGCTCGAGGGGCACGCCCTGGATGCCCCCGACGCGGCGGTCGACCACGCTCTCGCCCTTGCGCGCGCCCGGCGGGTGGCCGCCTACCTGCTCAAGGAACACGAATTTTCTGCCGACAGACTGGAGGCTCGAGCGTGGTTCGTCGAGGTCGAGTCGGCCGGCGCGGGAACGCGCTGCGTCGATGCACGCCTGATGACCCCCGCTCCAGCGAAGCGATAGGACCACCGACCATGAGCGATGCCAAGAAGGACGAGAAGAAGGACGACAAGGCCGCGCCGAAGGGCAAGGGCAAGCTGCTCGCCATCGGCGGCGCAGTGACCGCGCTCGCGCTGGCGTTCGTCGCCGCCACATTCGCCGTGCCCGCCAAGGAGGCGCCGACACCGAAGCTGGAAGGGCCCTTCGTCGGTCCGATCACGCCGAGCAAGGTGCAGGTCAACCTCAACGATGGCCGCACGTATCTCGTGCTGCAGCTCAATCTGCTGCACGACGCGTACTCGCCCGACTACCTGACGCAGCGCGCCGGAGATGCCGTGTGCCAGGCCGAGATCCGCGACGCTCTGGTGACGATTGCCTCGGCCAAGTCGCGCAGCGATGTGACCGACAGGGTCAACAAGCCCGTGTTTCTCGAGGAAGTCCGGCATACGATCGAGCCGCTCGTCTTCCCGGTGCACTTGGGTGACGGCGAGTCGCCGACCGCGGCGGACGATGCTTCGGGACTCGCGCTCGGCGTGACGATGTCGCGCTCCAGCTTCCGCGGCTTGCACGCCGAGCACACGCTGCGCGTCGATGCGCTGCAGAAGCTCGTCGCGCTCGACGGCGGCACCGAAGTGCGCTTCAAGGGCGATGAGCAGGATCTCGAGGTCCCGTGCGGCGACGGTACATCGCTGTGGCTCGATGTCCGCTCGCTCAAGCCCGGCTTTCAGGGAACCCTGCATGTCGGCACGATGGGCCGCACGCGTCGCGTGCTGTGGAACGAAGTCCTGCTGCAGTAGTCCTGCGACGTCGTACCCATCCCTCCGACACCGAAGGAACCACGACTTGACCGGCAACCTGACTCCCGAGGAAACGCGCGCGCTCTCGCTGGCCTTCGCGGCCGGTGAGGCGCAGACGCCTCGTGCGGCGCAGGTCGAGTCGCGCCAGTTCGATCGTCCGAACCGGCTGCCTGCGGCGGAACTCGCCCAGCTGCGCGAAGGCCTGCGCAAGGCCCTGCCCGAGATCGCGCGCGAGCTCTCGCCCGCCATGCGCGGTGCGCCTGCGATGGAGCTCGCCGAACTTGCCGAAGTCCACGCCGAGACCGTGACGCAAGGTCTGGTCGAGCCCTTCGCGGTTCTGCGCTTCGAGGTCGACCGCCAGCCCGGTTGGCTGGTGTGGGAGTGCAAGGCCGCACTGGCAACGCTCGATGTCGCGCTCGGTGCCGCCGAGCCCACGGACGGGTCCGCGCGCACCTTCACGAACATCGAGCGGGGCATGTTCCCGCGCATGCTCGCGCCGATGCTCGCGCGCCTCGCCGAGCACTTCGATCTGGCCACGACCAACCTCTCGAGCGTGCAGACCTTCGACTCGATCGGCCACTGGCGACAGGGTGGCGACAAGTCGGAGCCGCAGCGCCTGTGCGTGACGCTCGGCATCGAAGGCCCGCTCGGCGCCAGCACGCTGCGCGTCTTCCTGCCCGGCGTGATGCCCACGGCTCGCCCCGCCTTGCGTGCGGAGAAGGTCGCGCCGCTGCCCGCGCACCTCACCGAGGTCGAGATCGAGCTCCACGCGCGCCTCGGCGACGCCGACGTTCCGCTCGCGCAGCTGCTCGCGCTCGAAGTGGGCGACGTGATCCCGCTCGGACTCTTGGCCGGCGGCGAGCTCGAGGTGCTCGTCGAAGATCAGCCGAGCCTGCGTGCGACTCTCGGCCGCAAGGACCAGCACCTCGCCCTGCGCATCACCTCCACCAAGCGCCCCAAGCGCGAGGCCTGATTTGTCTACGAGGACCATGACGATGAACGAAATGCAGAACATCGAGAACGCGATCGACGCCGCGACCGAAGCCGTGCGCGTCAGCACGGCCCAGCTCGACGAGCTCACCGGCGGAAAGACCACGGGCGAGCCGGTCGGTCTGGCGAATCTGATGGATGTGCCCGTCAAGGTGACGGTCGAGATCGGACGCACGCGCATTCCGCTCGGCGACCTCGTCAAGCTCGGCGCAGGCTCGCTGCTGGTGCTCGACCGCGAGGCGCACGAGCCCGCCGACATCCTCGTCAACGGCAAGGTCGTCGCGCGCGGCGAGGTCGTGACGATCGACGGCGCCTACGGCGTGCGAGTCACCTCCATCCTGACCAATCCCTGAGGCGCGCTCGCGCCGCAGCGCTCCCGCGAGATCCGGCCCGCGCGCCGGATCTCCGCGTTTCCGGCCCTGGAGTGAAGGCCGCGCGATGCCGCGCGTAGTCGGCCAGTCACATCCCTCGCTATCCTCTTTCGCCGCGCTGCGCGCGCGAACCCCATGGACTCGCTCTTCACGACCGAAAACCTGATCGCCTTCCTCACGCTGGCGAGCCTCGAGATCGTGCTCGGCATCGACAATGTCGTCTTCATCTCGATCCTCACGGGCAAGCTGCCCGCGGAGGAGCAGGCCAAGGCGCGCCGCACAGGCCTCGTGCTCGCCATGGGCATGCGCATCGCGCTGTTGCTCGCGATCGGCTGGGTGATGACCCTGACCGAGCCGCTCTTTCCCGACCTCGAGCGCAGCTTCAGCGGGCGCGACTTGATCTTGCTCGTCGGCGGCTTGTTCCTCGTCGGCAAGGCGACATGGGAGATCCACGACAAGCTCGAGGGCGGCGTACACGAAAAGGGTGGCGCGGCGCGGCGCGCGAGCCTCGGCTCGATCCTCGCCCAGATCGTGATGCTCGACATCGTGTTCTCGCTCGACAGCGTCATCACGGCCGTGGGCATGGCGGAGCACATCGGCGTGATGATCGCGGCGGTGGTGGCGTCGGTGCTGGTGATGCTCGTGTTCGCCGGGCGCATCGCGACCTTCATCGAACAACACCCGACGATGAAGGTGCTCGCCCTCTCGTTCCTGCTGCTGATCGGCGTCGTGCTGATGGCTGACGGCTTCGGCCAGCACATCAGCAAGGGCTACATCTACTCGGCGATGGCCTTCTCGCTGTTCGTCGAGATCCTGAACCTGCGCATGCGCAAGCATGTGCAGCCGCCGGTCGAGCTGCACCAGAGTTACATCGAGAAGTAGCGCGCGACTACAGGCCGAACGAGCCACGAGCGCTGGCCGTCTTGCCTGCGAAGCGCGCGGGGTCGAAGAAACGCGGATCGAAGGCGCCCACGGGTTGGCCCGCGAGCAGCTGCGCGACGCCCTCGCCGATCGACGGCGCGAGCTTGAAGCCGTGGCCCGAGAAGCCGGCGGCGACGAGCACATTGTCGAGGCCCGGGCAACGCCCGATCAGCGCCTGCGCGTCCGGCGTGAGCGTGTACCACGCCGCAAGCGTGCCGGCGTCGGGCTGGGCCGCGTAGCGCGGCAGGCGGCGCGCGAGAACTTCGCGGGACCAGGCCGAAAACTCGGGCGAAACGGCCTCGTCGAGCGAATCGGGGTCCTCGAGCACCTGGTCGCGGTCGTAGTCCATCGCTCCGACGCGCGTGCGTTCACGGCCGGGTTCGCAGCGCGTGTAGTAGCCGTGCTCGATGTCGAGCAGAACGGGGTGCGCCGGTTCGGGCTCGCTCGCCGCCGCGAAACGCGGGTCGAACTCGGCATCCATGGCGCCCGAGAGCGTCGGCCGCGTGCGCATGCGCTCGGGCAACATCGCGAGAAAGTGTTGCTCGGGCCGCACGACCTCGAGCGGCAAGTCGACGCCGGCGCGCCGCATCAGGCGCCGCGTCCATGGCCCCGCGGCGATGACGAGGTGCTCGCACTCGAAATCGCCGTCGCTCGTGCGCACGCCGCGCACGCGTGTACGCTCGAGCAAGAGCTCCACGACTTCGACTCCCGCTCGCGCCGTCGCGCCCGCGCCGCGCGCCGCTGCGACGAACGCATCGACCGTGCGCTGTGGATCGACATAGCCCGCGCCGGGCTCCCATGCGCCGAGCGCTCCCTCGGAGACATCGATGCCCGGCACGAGCGCGCGCATGCGGCGCGCATCGACGAGCTCGACCTCGGCACCGCACTTCTGCATCAGCGCCGCGTTGCGTTCGACGAGCCGTAGCGAATGAGGCCGCGCGGGGCCGCCGATCGTGAGCACGCCACTGCGCGTGAAGCCAATGCCGCGTCCGTGACGCGTCTCGAAGCTCGCGTACTCGCGCAGGCTGTCGCGCGCCATGCCGATCAGCTCGCTGTCGCTGTAGAACTGACGGCAGATCGCGCCGGAACGCCCGGAGGAACCAGCTCCGAACCAGCGGCGCTCGAGCAGCAACAGGGGTGCCGCGATCGGATCCGTCGCGCGCGCGCGAGCGAGTGCGATCGCCGCGCCCATCACTCCGCCGCCCACGATCAGCGTGTCGACTCGCATGGCGAGCCATGATCGCGCCCGTGGCGCGCGGGGCGGCGCAAAAAGACAGCAACCCCGCCCGGAGGCGGGGTTGCCTAGAGGAAGTCAGAGCCCGGAGCGAGGGGATCGCGACCGCGCCGGCCGAACGAGGGGTTGCTCGACCGGGGTCAAGTCCGGGGATCTGCTTCTCCTCAGGCAAAATCCGCAGCTGCGCTGCGCGCGGGGGCAAGAAAGTGGCCCGAAGTGCGGACCTGTGGGAACGCCACTGTATCTTGGGTTCGATGCAGGCGTGCTCCACAAGATGTTGGGGCGCTCGGGGGCGCGCTCGCCTGCACTAGGATGTCGCGCGCTTCAGGGCGTGTCCCCACCGATGATCCCCCCGCGCAAGACCCGCACGATCCAGATCCGCGACCTCGCGGTCGGCGGCCACGCCCCCATCGCCGTCCAGTCGATGGCCGCCACCCAGACCCGCGACATCCCCGCCACGCTGCGGCAGGTGCAAATCCTCGAAGCGGCCGGCGCGGACATGATCCGCATCGCCGTCGACAGCCAAGCCGATGTCGCCGCCCTCGCGCAGATTCGCGCGCGGACGAACAGCCTGCTCTCGGTCGATCTGCAGGAGAACTACCGGCTGGCGGAGAAGGTCGCGCCCTTCGTCGACAAGCTGCGCTACAACCCCGGCCACCTGCACCATCACGAGCAGCACAAGCCCGTCGAGGAGAAGGTCGCCTACCTCGTGGGAATTGCGCGCCAGCACGGTCTGGCCCTGCGCGTCGGCATCAACGCGGGCTCGATCGCGCCGGACTACAGAGAGCGCTTCGGCGAGGATCATGTCGGCGCGATCGTCGCTTGCGCGGTCGATCACTGCCGCATGGTCGATGCGCTCGGCTTCACGAACTATGTCGTGTCGATCAAGGACTCCGACCCGCGCCTCGTCGTCGACGCCAATGTGCGCTTCGCGGCCGAGCGCCCCGATGTGCCGATCCACCTCGGCGTGACGGAAGCTGGCATGCCCCCAGAGGGCATCATCAAGACGCGCATCGCCTTCGAGCAGCTGCTCGCGCGCGGCATCGGCGACACGCTGCGCGTCTCGCTGACCGTGCCGTTCGATGACAAGGGCCTCGAGATCAAGGTCGGGCGCGAGCTGATCGCCGACATCGAGGCCGGCCGCTTCCGCTCGGTGCCGCCGAACTTCTTCGACGGCCTCAACATCATCGCCTGCCCTTCGTGCTCGCGCGTCGAGAACGCCCGGTTCGTGGAGCTCGCCGCGGATGTCAAGCACATGACGGCCTACGCGAAGGAGCACGACCTGACGATCGCCGTCATGGGCTGTCGTGTGAACGGTCCAGGCGAGACGGACGACGCCGATCTCGGCCTGTGGTGTGGCCCCAACTTCGTCAATCTCAAGCGCGGACCGGACGACATCGGCACTTTCAGCTACGACGACATCCTCGGGGCGCTGCGCCGAGAGCTCGACGCGCTGATCGCCACGCGCTCGACATAGACCGCGCGCCGAGACTCTGGCGCTCGCGCGCTGCGCGGCCGTACGCTTGGCCGCCATGCGGACCCTCGCGCGCTCGCTCACCCTCGCCCTGCTCGCGGCCGCGGCCGTCGCGCAGGAGCTCCCCCACGCCTTCGTCGGCGCTCGCGTGCTGCCGGTGTCCGGCCCGCCGCTCGAGGACGGTGTCATCGTCGTGCAATTCGGACGCGTCCGCGCGGTGGGCGTGCGTGCGGCGGTCGAAGTGCCGGCCAGTGCCAAGGTCGTCGATGTGAAGGGCAAGGTGCTGATGCCCGGCCTCGTCGACACGCACAGCCATGTCGGCGGGGGCTGGGGCGCGGACTCGAGCGCGCCGATCCAGCCCGATGTGCGCATGCTCGACGCGATCAACTGCCGCGATGCTGGCCTGCAGCGCGCCCAGGCGGGTGGCATCACGACGATCAATGTGATGAGCGGCAGCGGCCACCTGATGAGTGGCCAGACGATCTATCTGAAGAACCGCGACGCGCGCACGATCGAGGAGCAGTGCTATCGCTTCCCCGACGGCACGCCGATGGGCGGCATGAAGATGGCGAACGGCACGAACAGCCAGCAGGATCCGCCGTTTCCGGGCACGCGCGGCAAGTCGGCGGCGCTCGTGCGCGAGCGCTTCCTCGCGGCGCAGGAGTACAAGCGCAAGCTCGATGCGGCAGCGGGAGACCCGACGAAGCTGCCGGCGCGCGACCTCGGACACGAGGCGATGCTCGAGATCCTCGCGGGCCAGCGCATCGTCCACCACCACACGCACCGCCACGACGACATCGTGACCGTGCTGCGGCTCTCGAAGGAGTTCGGGTTCCGCGTCGTGTTGCACCATGTCAGCGAGGCGTGGAAGGTCGCCGACGAGATCGCCGCGGCGAACGCCGCATGCTCGCTGATCGTGCTCGACACGCCGGGCGGCAAGCTCGAGGCGATGGACTTCGACGCGCGCTCCGCGGCGGAGCTCGAGCGGCTCGGCCGCCCGGACCTGGTCGGCTTCCACACGGACGACTGGATCACGGACTCGCGCCTGTTCCTGCGCAGCGCGGCGCTCGCCGTGCGCGCGGGCGTCTCGCGCGAGACCGCGCTCGCGGGGCTCACCTTGAACGCGGCGAAGATGCTCGACCTGCAGGAACGCGTCGGCAGCCTCGAGCCCGGCAAGGACGCGGACTTCCTCGTGCTCTCCGGCGATCCGCTCTCGACCTACACGCGCGTCGAGCAGACATGGGTCGAGGGCAGCAAGGTGTTCGATCTCGCGAACGAAGCAGATCGGCTGTGGGCCGAGGGCGGCTGGGGAGCGGGCCTCGCGCGTGCGGGCGCCCTGTGCTGCGTCGGGGAGGCGGTGAAGTGATGAACGCCAAGCTGATCGGCGCCATCACGCTCGCGCTGCTCTCCCAGCCGACACTCGCTCAAGACCTCGTGGTCCGCGGCGAGCGCGTGCACACGGTCTCCGGCGCCGTGATCGACAATGGCATCGTCGTGGTGAAGGCCGGCAAGATCGTCGCCGTCGGCAACGAGCGGCAGGTGCAGCCGCCCGGGGGCGTGCGCACGCTCTCCGCGAAGGTCGTGACGCCGGGGCTCATCGACGCGCACAGCGTCATCGGGCTCGCGGGCTATCTGAACCAGCCGCAGGATCAGGACCAGCACGACCCCACGGGGCCGATTCAGCCCGAGCTGCGCGCGATCGACGCGTACAACGCGCGCGAGCGTCTCGTCGAGTGGGTGCGCGGGTTCGGCGTGACGACGCTGCACACCGGACACGGGCCGCAGGCGCTCGTCTCGGGCCAGACCATGGTCGTGAAGACGCGCGGCGAGACGATCGACGAGGCCGTGCTCGTGCCGCGCGCGATGATCGCCGCGACCCTCGGCGCCGCATCGCGCACGAAGTCGCCGGGCACGGCGGGCAAGCAGATCTCGATGCTGCGCGAGGCGCTGATCGGCGCGCAGGAGTACCAGCGCAAGCTGCGCGCGGCGGGCGACGACGCCGCCGCGAGGCCCGAGCGCGACTTGCGCAAGGAAGCGCTCGTCGATGTACTCGAGCGCAAGACCCCGCTGCTCGTCACGGCGCACCGCCATCAGGACATCGTCTCGGCGCTGCGGCTCGCGAGCGAGTTCGGGTTCCAGCTCGTGCTCGACGGCGCGAGCGAGGCCTATGTCGTGATCGACGAGCTGCGCCTCGCCAAGGTGCCCGTGATCGTGCACCCGCCGATGGCGCGCTTCGTGGAAGAGCTCGAGAACGCCAGCCGCTCGACCTACCGCAAGCTCGCCGATGCGAACATCGCGTTCACGCTGCAGTCGGGCTACGAGAGCTACGTGCCCAAGACGCGCGTGATTCTCTACGAGGCCGGAGTGGCCGCGGCCTACGGGCTCGGGGCCGAGCGCGCCCTGCGCTCGATCACGCTCGATGCCGCGAAGATCCTCGGCCTCGACGCGCGCCTCGGCAGCCTCGAGGTCGGCAAGGACGGGGACCTCGCGCTCTACGACGGTGACCCGTTCGAGTACGCGTCGCACTGCATCGGCACGGTCATCGAAGGCGTACCGGTCTTCGAAGGCTCGCGCTAGCAGACAAGGACTTGCACGGGATCCGAGGCGAACGCACCAGCCGGGCCAAGCTTCATGCAACCGACTCCGCTCGCCTGTCGACAGGTTGGAAGCGGCCCCGTCGTGCTCCTCGTCCACGGCTTCCCGTTTCACTGCGGTCAGTGGGACGCGGTCGTGCCGGTGCTGGCCCGGCACGCGCGCGTGATCGTTCCCGACCTGCGAGGCTTCGGCGCGAGCGCGTTCGGCGCGGGCGCGGAAGGCGTGACGCACTCCATGGACGCGCACGCAGACGATCTTGCGGCGACGCTCGAGGGTCTGGGAGCGCGCGGGGCCGTCACGCTCGTCGGCTTCTCGATGGGTGGCTATGTGTCGTTCTCGTTCTGGAGACGCCACCGCGAACGGGTCCGTGCACTCGCGCTGTGCAACACGCGCGCGATCGCGGACACGCCCGAGGTTGCCGCGGGCCGCGCGACCATGGCCGCGCGCGTGCTCCTCGAGGGTGCGACGCCAGTGGTCGAGAGCATGCTGCCGCGCTTGCTGGCGCCCGACACGCTCGCGACGCGTCCCGAGGTCGTACGGAGCGTGCGCACGCTCATGGACATCGCTCCGCCCGTTGGCATCGCGGCCTCGCTGCGCGGGATGGCCGCACGAGCCGATTCCACGCCGCTGCTCGCGCGCATCGATGTTCCGGCGCTCGTGGTCGTCGGCGAACACGACGCGATCTCGCCCCCCGCCGAGATGCGCGGAATCGCCGCCGCCATTCCGGGCTCTCGCATGGTCACGCTTCCTCGCTGCGGGCACATGTCGACCCACGAGGCCCCAAAGGAGCTCGCGCGCGCGCTCGAAGGGTTCGTGCGCGAGTCCTAGGTGCTCGGTCGGTCGCCGCGCGCCTTCTTGCGCAGGTACCCACCATAGACCGCGAGGCCCAGACCGGCCATCGCGCGCGCGAAGCCGCCGAAGAACGAGTCGTGCACGGCGGAACGCGCTTGAAAGTCCGTGGTGCGATAGGCGAACTCGCGCTTCGCCGGCTTCGGCACGCTGCCGAGGATGTGGAACACGCCCCACAGCATGCCGACAACGCCGAGCGCGATCAGGACAAGGCCCAGCTGCGCGCGCACGCCACGCTCGGCTGCAGCAGGTTCGTGCAGGTCGTTCACGCCGCAGACTGTAGCGCGCTCCCGCTCGCCTTTGCAGGAATCGGAGCGTCCGCTAGAGTGCGGCGCATGGATGCGATTGCACTCTTCACGGGGATCGGTGTCGGCGCAGTTTCGGGCTTCGCAGTCGCGAGCTTGCTCGCGCGCGGCAAGTCGGCCGCAGCGTCTGCGGCCCTGCAGGCGCAGCTCGAGACGACGAAGTCGGATCTCGCCACCGCACGCTCGGAAGTCACGGGCTTGCGCACGCGCGACACGGAGTTGACGGCCAAGGAGTCCACCGCGCGCGCCAACGCCGAGAGCCTGCAGACGCAACTGCAAGCGCTCGGCGCCAGCCTGGAGAAGGAGCGTGCCGCGATCCGCGTCGAGGCGGAGGCGCGCGCCAAGCTCGGCGCGGACCTCGCGGCATTGCACGCGAGCCTCGACGAGCGCGAGCGCTCGCTGAAGGATGTGCGCGCCACCGTGGATCAATCGAAGCAGCAGCTCGTCGATGCCTTCAAGGCGACCGGCGGTGATGTACTCAAGCAGCAGA